>JANWHV010000138.1 GCA_025450255.1 Chloroflexota bacterium
ATCGTTACCGCCTTCACCTGGATGATAGCCTAGACACCGCGTGGACTGATCGCCTCCTACCGGGTCGAGATCGTCCTCGTAAAGGGTTGCTAGAGCCATGGTATTGCCATTACAATCGACGAACTCCATCTCGTACGCTTCACGCGGGCCGCGATAAACCATAAGAATAGTTCCAACGCTCCCACTATGAAGCTTGAGATCCGGCCGATAGTATTTCAACCGGGCCAATTCATATTCATTGAATCGCATGTCGCACCTACAAGTCTGTTGGGATCGCAGTGACGAGTCTCACCACGCCGTCCGGGTTGAGTATCCAAGCGAACTTAACTGGAATCACCTTGCCGTTTGCGCCGACGATATCAATCAACTGGTTGTACTTGGTGCCATAGTCGGTCGCGCCCGTCTCTATTGCATCAGCCCGGCGGAACACGATTTGCTTGGCGAGGTCGTGTAAATTTGCCCGAGTATATCCTAGCGCCTGTCGGAACCATTTCGCTTTTGTCGCGCCACCACCCGCATGCTCTGGATTGAGAATATACCGATTGAGCTTATCGATGACACTTTCTTCAGTGGTCTTAGGGAGCCCGCTTGGGTCGAAGTGGGACACCCTCGGTGCGCTTGGCTCCCTTGCTGTCGGTGGGATTGGATCAGGTGGAGGCGGCACGTCCTCGTCGCCGGCATCGCCTTCGCTTATCAGGTCGTAAACCGCGACCGCCACGACCGCCACGACCAATACCGCGCCGACTGCGATGGCCCCAATATCAATGCCACCAGCGGCGTTGGGGCAATGGTTGGGCTTATGTGCCAGTTGTTGCGCTGAACAAGAGCCCGGCGGGTGGACAACGACCAGCCCACTCGGATCCGTCCCATCCAGCGGGTCATCGCCCGCATAGACGTAGCTCCTGGCGCCCTCCTGCTGGCTGGGGTCGGGTTGTAGGAAGCGGCGGAGCACCGGGTCGTAGGGGCGGGTGGCGAGCCAGTACCAGCCCGTCGTCTCGTTCGGCGCCGAAAGCTCGCGGTCGTACCAATAGCCGGCGTAGAGCAGCGGCTGCTTGACCGTCTCCAGGTCGACGGTCGGCACGCCCCAACTGTCGTAGTGGTAACGGTCCACCACGTTGCCGCTCGTGTCGGTCAGCGCCACCACGTCGCCGTGCCCGTTCAAGCTGTACCAATAGCGGCTGGTGGTGCTCCCGGTCTGGCGCAGCAGCTCGTAGGGGGCGCCGTCCTGGCGGTCGAGGAAGGTGTCGGTGTAGGGCGTGGTGATGCTCGTGCCGCTATAGGCGGTCTGGGCCAGCTCGCCGCCGCGGTAGGTAAAGATCTCGCTCAGTTGGGTGGTGCCGGAGAGCACCACGGTATCGGTGGCGCGCTGCTCCGCCGTGTTGTAGGTGATCGTCGCCACGCTGCCGTTCTTCATGGCCGCGCTGCAAGCGTCCCTGGGCGTCGTAGGCGAGGCAGGTGCTGTTCACGTCCGTGCTGCCGGTGGGGCAATCGGCGGCGAGATTGCCGTTGGTGCTGATGACGGTGGGATAGCCGCCGCTGTTGCCCGCTGTCGTGGTGCCGCTGATCGCGTGCGTGCCGTTGGCGTCATAGCCGACATACCAGGTGGACTGGCCAGTCTGGGCCAGGGAGGTCAGCTCGTTCGGTTGGCCGCTGGTCGCGTATGCGTAGGTCTGGGTGATGCCGGTCTTGGACGCTACCTGCAGGTTGCCGTTCAAATCGGTGGTGAACGTCCGGCTAGTCTAAGCGGAAATGATTGCCTTGTCCAGTGCCGCCGATCTGGCGCACTAACGTGCGGCGGGCGCCGAGCGTTACAAGCTGGCGACCGGACCACCGAAGCCCGGCTCGACGCCGTTCGCGCGCAGCCTGGCCGAAAGGCTATCTGATAGAGCATTGCCAGTGCGCTTGAGAGCGCCGTTCTCGAACGAGGCTAATGTACTGAGCTGGTACACATTGTTGTTGTCGCTCTGCGCCAGGTCCGTCAGCTCGGCGATTTCGGTTACCACGCGGCGGATTATCGGGGCGCCGTCACGCATTGCGGGCACGCGCGAGATTTGCACCACGAGATTGACCGCTTCCTCGATCGCCCGACGCACTGCCGGGAGGGCGGGCACATCCTCGGCCCTCAGCGCCAGGTTTTCAAGCCGAATCATGGCCTTCGGCACCGAGGCCGCGTGGATCGTGGTTACCGAGCCGTTATGGCCAAGTGACATCGCGTCGACCATATCCCAGGCGGAGCCGTCGCGCACCTCGCCGACGATCAGATGGTCCGGACGCATGCGCAGCGAGAGCCGGACCAATTCTCGTTGGTCAAAGCCGCCGCGGCCGTCGGCATTGGCCTGGCGGACCTCGAGTTGCTGCAACCGTTTCCGCGGCAGGTCAAACTCAATCGGATCCTCCACCGTTACGATCCGCCTGTCGGCGGGGAGGCTCGCCAGCAGCACCTCGACCAGGGTCGTTTTGCCCGAGCTTACCTCACCGCTTACGATAATGTTCGCGCCACCGCGGAAGGCGCCGGACAACGCCCCCCAGAACGCTTGCGACACTGTGCCGTTGGCGATCAGATCGCCGATTTCGAGATGATGACGGCCACGCAGCCGAATCACCAGGGACGGCCCCCTGGGCGCCAGGCGATCGTGGATCGCGGTGACACGCGCCATCGGCAGGCGGATTTCCTGGACGGGATGCGCCGTACTGATTAGCTGCCCTTGTTCGGCTCCCATCCGCTCGGCCAGGTACATGATGCGCTCTCGGCTGAGTGACTGGCCGGTGCCTTCCAGTACGCCGTGCCGCTCGACATACACTTCTTGATCCGGGCCATCGACGATTATTTCCGTGACTTGGGGGTCGAGCAGCAGCGGATCCAGTTCGGCGTAGCCGCGCATTGCGCTGAACAAAACCTGGGCGGCGCTTGGCGGCAGGTGGACGCCGGGCGACAATTCGCGTTCTTGACGCGCGAGCGCCCGCGGAATAAGGACGTCGCGGATCCAACCGTCGAAGTCGCGATCCGCGTCATTGCCGGCCGGCTGCTCCACCACTGCCCTGCGCACCTCGAGAACGGCATGCTCCAAGGCTTCCCAGACGGCAATGTCGCTTTGCGCGCGCAGAAAAATTGGCCGTGACACCGCTGGTGAAGAGTCCATGGGTTCCGCAACTCCAATCCTTCGGCGCTCTGTGATTGCTTCCTCATTGTTACGCCAGACCGCCGGCCATGCAGGTCGGGGCCTGAGCGCCGGGTCCTGGCCCACCGCCAATATGGTATCTCATCCAGGCAATCCGGCCCCCCCGCGCATTGCCTGTCGGCCCCGTGAACAACTGCCGTGCGGCCCTGTGCCGGCCGCGGCTGGAGGCATACGGTGGTACCAGGCACTGGGCCTCTGTGATATCCAGGAAAGGTAGAAGCAATGAAGGCAAGAAAACTGGCCGGCATCGTGACCATGGTTGGCATTCTGTCCATAGGCGCCGCCTCGGCGGTGCTGGCGGCGCAGCCACATGGTATGGCCGCGCATGCATCCTCGTCCGCCGCGCTCGCGCCGCTGCGCGTCAATCTGGTGGTGGTGCCCGATTCGCTGCGCGGCTCCGACAAGCGGCACCATGATGCCATCATACCGGCGACTCTTACCGCGGTGGTCGGTCAGAAAGTGATCGTCACGGTCTACAATATCGATACGGCGCCGCATTCCTTTACGTCGAGCGCGCTGGGCGTGAACGCGATCCTCAAGGCCGCGCCGGCGGATGGCGTGCCAGGTGTTACCACCTTCAGCTTCACCGCTAATAAAGCGGGCACCTATCACTGGAAGTGCATCCTGCCGTGCGATAACGGCGGCGTGAACGCATGGGCAATGACCCATGACGGCTACATGGCCGGCACGGTGGTCATCACGGCCCACTAATCACCAGACGGGCAAGACACCAGTCAGGGGCGAGGTGCTCGGCACCTCGCCCCTGACGCGCACCGGTCATCACCCACAACCGCCGTGGCGGGGCAACAGAGCGAAACAATACGGAAATCACGGCATGACCTCTGGACCTGAGAATAAGGGCCGTCCGGCCCTCGGCAGGCCCGCATGCCGGTGATAGGGTGGAGATAGAGAGAAGATCATTAATGAAGGAGCATGGAGATGCGCCAGAGTCAAACTACCCTTCGCAGCGTGGCCGGATCCAGCACCTGGGCAGCAGTTCTCGCCAAGTGCCGCCACATGGAGAGCGACCGCTTGCCCGGCGCAAGCATGCATTCGTCTCACACCGATGCCGCCGCGCTCTGGGTACTGTTTGACGAGGCCGTGACCACGGCGAACGCCGCGCTGGAGCGCGAGGGGCTGCCCGAACGTATCACCGTCGAGGGCAGCGGCACGGAACGACGGTATACGCTCGCCGGCACCGCCGGCCGCGCGCGCGAGATCAAGGTCACGTTCGCGGCGGGGCCGGAGGATGAAGCGTTCGCCGGTAGCGCCTTCATCGGCTTCAGCTACACGCGCGCCTGCATCCGTCTCGTCTCGGCCATCGCCGGGTCCCAGATGCGCTGGTTCTTCGCGTCCCAGGGCGCGGAGTTCACGGCGGATATCGTACACGATCTCTTCCTCAGTGTCTTCGGCGACGATCCGCTGGCCACCTTCCGGCTCTCGCCGATGGCCGGGGCGGAGTTGTTCGAGACACCCTGGGCGTAGCGCGAGGAGTTATGGTGATGATCGACAAAATTCTGGTCCCGCTTGATGGCTCGGAGATAGCGGAACAGGGCCTCGTCGCGGCCTGCCGCGTGGCCAGGCAGACACATGCCACAATCGTCCTCGTGCGCGCCGTGGCATTCTACGCCGTCGAGCGCGATGAGGAATCCGCCGAACACCTTGCCGTCGCCGAGGCCGATCGCTATCTGCGCGCGTTGCGGCTGCGGTTGCTTGGCGAGGGCTTTACGGCTCGTACGTTGTTGCTGCCCGGCGACCCCGTGCGCGCCATACTGTTTGCCGCGCAGAGTCAGCACGCCGATCTGGTGTGCATGAGCACGCACGGTGAGCGCGGCATTCGCCAGGTGCTGCTCGGGTCCGTGGCCGAAGCGGTGCTGCGCAAAGTGATACCGCCGGTGCTGCTGGTCCGCGGCTTCTGCCAGCCGGCGGATCAATCCCTACTGCCGTTTCGCAAAATCCTGGCGCCGCTTGACGGTACGATGCTCGGCGAACAGGCCGTGTCGTACCTGGTGGATACCCATCTGGCGGACGCGGCCGAGGTAACGCTGTTACGGGCCGTGGCGCCGCGAACCATGTCGGTCATGGCGCCCATGGTTGGAACGGCCGTCACGGAACTGTACGAGGCGCTTCAGCAAGAGACGGTACGCGACCAGGAGGAAGCCGAGCAGTATCTGAGCGAGCTTGGCCGCGCCCGCCTTCGCCACGGCGCCTGGCGCGTGGACGCCGCCGTTGGCTCCCCGGCCGCCGAGATTCAGCGCGCGGCTCGCGCGACGGCGGCGGACCTGGTGGTGATGGTCGCTCACGGTCGCCACGGCCTCGACCTGCTGTTGCACGGGAGCATTACGCGGGAGGTGCTGCATCAGAGCGAGACGCCGATTCTATTGCTGCGCGGTGGCGCGAAGGCGCCCGCCGTGCCGCAAGACGACTCGCGTCCAATCCACGTATTGAGCGCGATGGGCGGCTGACCGTGTCGCGGTCGCCGCTGGGTGGCCAGGCCCGCCGCGAGAACGCGGCGGGTCAACCGAATACGGTTCAGGGCCGTTTTGCCGCGTCCTCCGGCGCCGAACGGCCCTATGCCGCTACCGTGCGCGTTGCCAGGGTAGGGATCATGGTTATTGTTGCTGCTTCTCGGCCTGTACGGTCATGGCGATGATCGGAGCCCGGATACCATCCCGCCTGCGCTTGCGCGTGCTCAGCATCGTCCTACCGGCGATCGGTCTGGCGGCGATCTATGCCCTTAGCCGAGCGCTCCGCGGCGCGTGGCCGCCGATCGTGGTCGATCTTACCGTCGGCGGGGCGACACTCGCCTGCGTGGTGATCTTCTCCTGGAGTGTTTTCCGGATTATAGACGCGCAGGACAGGTTCGTGGCTCGGCAGTACGCGGAGCTCGAGCAGCGGTACGCCATGGAACGAAAGCAGCGCGCCCAATTGGAGGCCCTGCACGCAGCGTCGCTCGCGCTCGCGGCGGCCAACATCCCGGAGGATATTCTCAATAGCCTGGCGGCTTCGGCGCGTGGGTTGGTCGGCGCCGGGTATGCCGCTTCAACTCTGTTCGAGGCTGATGCCGATTGGCCCGCGACCACACCCACGCCGCTCAAGATCCCCGTGGCGCACGGCGACACCACGGTCGGCAACCTCTATGTGGGGGATAAACGCGGCGGTACGGACTTCACGCGGGAGGATGTGCAGCTACTGCAACTGCTGGCGA
>JANWHV010000139.1 GCA_025450255.1 Chloroflexota bacterium
ATTAATTGGCCCTGTTTGGCTACCGGGCCGGCTGTTCGGCGGCGCGCAACAGTAGCTCGCGCGCCGCGCGCAGCGTATTCTCGCTGATCGGCGTGCCACCGATCATGGCGGCGATCTCCTCCGCGCGCTCGGGACCGCGCAAGGGCGACACCGCGGTGCGCGTCCTGCCGTCCGCCACCTGTTTCTCGATCCGCAGGTGGCCGTTGCCCAACGCCGCGACCTGCGGCAGGTGCGTGATGCAGATCACCTGGTGGGTGCGCGCCAGGGCGCGCAGCTTTTCGCCCACTACCTGGCCGCCGCGCCCGCCGACCCCCGTATCGACCTCGTCGAAGATCAACGTCGGCGTGTGGTCCACTTCGGAGAGTATACTTTTGAGGGCCAGCATCAGGCGTGACGCCTCGCCGCCCGAGGCGATGCGCGCCAACGGCTTGAGCGCCTCGCCGGGGTTTGGCGACAGCAGAAACTCCACGTTGTCCAGGCCGGTCTCATCGCAGGCAAAGCGCTCCTCCAACTCCGGCACCGGCACGCCGTCCGCGCTGGGGCGCCAGTCCAGGGCCACGGAAAAGCGCGCGCGCGGCATATTGAGGTCCGCAAGCTGCTCCTCGACGCGCCGCGAAAGATCATCCGCCGCCGCGTGCCTGGCCGCCGAGAGCGCCGCCGCCTCGCGCCCGACATCGACACGCAGAAGCTCGGATTCCGCCGCGATCTGGTCCAGGCGGTCCTCGGCGTGCAGCAATTGCTCCATCTCCTCGGCCGCGCGCGCGCCGAAGGCCAATACCTCCTCGATGGTCTCGCCATACTTGCGCTTCAGGCCGTGCAGCAAGGTCGAGCGTTCCTCCAGCAGGGCGAGGCGCGCCGGATCCTCGTCGATCGACGCGGCGTAGCGGGCAAGGTCGCGCGCGACCTCCTCCACCGTGTACAGGGCCGCCCGCAGGCTCTCCAGCAAGGGCTCCTGCGTGGGGTCGATGCGGGCAATGTCGCCCAGGGGCTGCGCGGCGCGGTTCAGTTGATCCATGGCGCCGGCCTCGCCGTGCGCCCCCTCGCTGAGCAACGACTGCGCGCCCGCCGCCAGGCCGGCCAGGCGGTCGGCGTTGGCCAGCACCATGCGCTCGGCCTCGATCTCAGCTTCCTCATCCGGCCTGAGCCGGGCCGCCTCAATCTCGTCGCCCTGGTATCGCAGCAGGTCCAGGCGCCGCGCCGCGTCCTGCCGTGACGAGCGCAGGCGCGTCTCCTCGTCGTGCAGCGCGCGTAGTTGACGGATGAGCGCGGCCACGGCGCGGCGGCGATCCAGGGTGCCACCATAACGATCGAGCAGATCGACATGCCCGCTTACCTTGAAGAGCGAGAGATGCTCGCTCTGCCCGTGGATGTCGACCAGCAGGTCGCCAAGGCCGGCAAGCACCGTTACCGGCACGGCGCGGCCATTAACGCGCGCGGTGCCCCGGCCCGCCGCGCTAATCTCCCGCGTCAGGATCAGGCTGTCGTCGTCCGCGGGCAGATCGTATCCGGCCAGGGCGCGCGCCACCGCCTGCGCGACCTCCGGCATCTCGAGCGCGAAAATGGCCTCGATCCGCGCCCCGCGCGTCCCTGACCGCACCATGTCGCCGGTGATGCGGCCGCCCAGGACGGCATCCACGGCGTCGATGATGATCGATTTTCCGGCGCCCGTCTCGCCGGTGAGGACATTGAAGTCTGGCTCAAAGCGGACGATCAGGTTATCGATGATCGCGAAATCTGCAATAGCCAGTTCTTGGAGCATACGCTCATTCTACCTGCTGCCCATCTTAGCCCGGCGTGACTATTTGAATCGCCCGATGGTCTCGACCAGCAAATCCCAAAACGCGTCGACGTCGATGCTCTCGCCGACTTCGGCATTCGGCGGCTTGCCGGTCACCTTCCGCAGATCGCACAGGGTGCGCCCGTAGCTCGGGCCATGGGACAGGTCGATCTCCACGGCCAGGCGCCGCGCGCGCACGATCCCTGGCCGGATCACCTCGGCAACGGCGCAGGGGTCGTGGAGCGGCGGGCCTGGGAAACCGTATACCTCCCGGTAACGGTCGCCAAAGAAATTAATCCACTGGCCCACCAGATTCGCCAGCGGAGTACCGATCGCCTCGATACGCGCGCGTCGCTCCGGCAGGGCCTGTGTCTGATGGGTCACGTCAAGTCCCACCATGGTGAGTGGCACGCCGCTGGAAAAGACGACGTGCGCGGCCTCGGGGTCCGCGTAGATGTTAAATTCGGCGGCGGGCGTGGTGTTGCCAAAATTGACCGCGCCACCCATGAGCACGATACGGGCAATGTGGGGGAGAATGGCCGGCGTCAGCAGCATGGCCATGGCGATGTTCGTGAGCGGGCCGGTGGGAATCAGGGTAATCGGATGCTCGGACTCCAGAATGGCGGCGATAAGCAAATCCACGGCATGCCGCGCCGAGGGCTGAAACGTGATATCCGGCAGCGGCGGACCATCGAGCCCGGATTGCCCGTGAATGTGGCCCGCCACGATCCGCGGCCGCACGAGCGGGCGCTCCATGCCCGCCGCCACGGGCACATGCGTGATCCCGGCGGCGCTGAGCACCGCCAGCGCGTTGTTCAGAGTGCGCTCGAGCGTCTGGTTCCCGGCCACGACCGTCACCAAACGGAGGTCGAGCGCGGGTGAACCGCCGGCAAGCAGCAAGGCGATGGCATCGTCGTGGCCAGGATCGCAGTCCAGAATGATCGGTATTCGCCGTTCCAACTCGTCGCTCATGTTCGCCCTCGTAACTTCCGGCGCCTGGCATACCGTGCCGCGCGCCACAACTAGCCGGTCTGATCCGTATCCGCCGGCACGACCCAGACGCGCGCGGCCAGCGCCGTGGCCAGCCGCGCGGGAGCGTCCCGCACTGTCTGAATCTCAATATCCTGACCGTGCCGCGACAGCACCGTAAGCCGCGCGCCAGGGCGGAGGCCCAGGTCATCGCATTGCGCCAGCCACGTATTGTGCTGCTCGGCCAGTTCCGACACCGCCAGGAGGGCGAGCGGATCGGCAAGCGGCGCCCGCGTCAGCGTGACGGCTCCACGATCCTGGAAGTAGGTGGCTGCATTCCTGCCCGGCCGCGGCACCGGGTTGCCGTGCGGGCAGGCCATTGGGCGGCCAAGTCGCTCGTCGATCCGTTCCTCCAGCAGCGGCGTCAAGCCGCGCTCGAAGATCCGCGCTTGCTCATGCGCGGCTGCCCAGTCCATGCCCAGCACATCCACCAGGAAGCGCTCGGTGACGTTGTGACGACGGATGCCCTCCTCGGCTCGGGCGGCGCCGCTGGTCGTGAGCAGCACACGCCTACCGTCCGTAACCACCAGGCCATCGCGAGCAAGGCGGCCGATGGTGGCGCTGGCGGCGGCGCGCGAAACCCCGAACAAGGCAGCAAGCATTACCGCGTACGCGTCCTCGCCCTCGGCGCGCAACGTGTAGATCGCTTTGAGGTAATCGCCCACCACTGGATGCACGTGCCATCCTTCCCGTACCGAGTCAGTATCCACCCACGATCCGGCCCCTGCAAGCAGGCATCCGGAGAGCCGTCCAAGCGTCTTATTGCGATGAGAGAAACGCGATGCTACCTTTGAGCTAGAGGCGAGTCCGCTTCGCGAGCGACATGCCGCTTCTTCAGGCACTTGGGGACAAACGATGCGATTCCTGCTGCTGATTTACGGCATGAGGCTGCGCGCGGTCCGGAACAACATGCTGCGGCGCGGCTGGCGCCACAGCTTTGGCTGGATTGCCGTGGCCATAGCGGTCGGCATCGTGGACGTCACGGTCTTCAAGGTAGCGCCGCAAACGCTCAAGCTGGTCGGCGGCGCCGCGACCGTGCGGTGGCATGGCGCGGTGGACATGAATCAGCTCTTTTCGTCGCTGAGTTCGTTCTTCAACGTCAGCTTCGCCATGTTGTTCCTGGCATCCTTCCCGCTCACGCTCGGCACGTACACCTATAAGTCGGATTTATCAATCCTCCTGCCGACGCCGGTGCAGCCCGGCATCGTCTTCGCCGAGAAGCTGCTCACCGGTATCCTGCGCCAATACATCCTGGTGCTGCCGCTGATGGGGCCTTACCTGCTTGGCCTGGGCTTTGGCCTGCACCTGCCGGCGGGCTTCTTCGTGTTCAGCGCCTTTACCCTGCTGCTGATGCCGATCGTGCCGACCTGCCTCGGCGGCATCCTCACCTTTGTATTTCTCACCCTCTTTCCGCCGGCCCGCGCCAAGACCTTCGTCACCGTGGGCGGTGCCATCGTCGGATCCGCGTTCTATCTCTCGCAAGAGATTATCTGGTCCGGCAAGTCGTCGCCATCGGTGAGCCAGGCGACCGGCATCGTCGGCGGCCTGAACCGGCACTGGCTCTCGCAGCTACCGCCATCATGGCCCGCTTCCGGCCTGACCCTTGCCGCGCACCACCAGTTTGCCGTCTCGCTCGGCTATGGCATGTGCTTTGGCGTGGTCGGTTTATTTACCTTCGCGGCGGGCATCAGCACCGCGAAGCGCACATTCAGCAGCGGCTGGGCGAATTTCCAGGAAACGTCGCGCGTGGGGCAGCCCGTGCGCCTGGGCGATGCCACGCCGGGCATCCAGCTCATGCGCCGCCCGCTATTCGGGCTCTCGGGGATGTTGCCGAAGGAATGGCTGCTGTTCGCGCGCGATCCCCAGCAGTGGGCGGCGCTGATCATGCCGCTCGGCGTTTCGGTCTACTTTAGCTACGTGCTAATCTTCCGCTTCGGTTCGTCGAATATCCCCACCGGCCTGCGCTTCATGCTGGCCGTCGCCGGCATGAACTTCCTGATTTCGTCGATGGTGGCGCCGTTGAGCCTCACGATCATCAACCGCGAGTCGCGTACCTTCATTTTGCTCCGCACCTGGCCGGTGAGCGCCGCCGTGGTGCTGCGCGACAAGTTCCTCTCGGTCTACATCCCGCTGCTGGTGTTGTTCGAGGCGCTGGTCGTGGCCATCGTGGTAGGGGATCGGCTGCCCTGGGACCTGGCGATCCTCGCCGCGCTCGGCGCCGCCTTGTTCTCCGGCACCCTGATCGGCTGGAGCATGGTGCTCAGCCTGATGTTCCCGCGGCTCGACTGGACCAACATAACGCAGGTGTCCACCTGGCAAGCCTGGCTGCTGTCGTTCATCGGCGGCAGCGTGATCGGCATCATCGAGGCGGCGCTGCTGGCCATAGGCCCGCTGGCCGCCACGACCTTCGCCAAGCTGGCCGCGCTGGCGCCGATCCTTACCGGCGTCGGCTTCGCCTTCGTGCTGGCGATCACCGGTGCAGTGGCCCTGTTGCTGTTCGTGTGGGGGCCACGGCGGCTAGCGTCGATCGAGATCCGGTAGACGCGTCGTCAGGACGCTGCCAGGCGCGGAAGCCGCGCCTCCGGCGCCGCGGTCACGCGGTCGCTAAGAAGCGCGTCGAGCGCCAGCCGATCCACCTGCACCGTACCGTCACGCAGGCGGGTGATGGCGCCGGTCTGTTCCAGGCAGCGCAGCACCCGGCTGACCACTTCGCGGACCGTGCCGACACGCGCGGCAATCTCGTGTTTGGTCAGCGTTACGCCTCCGCCCGGCGTGCTTTCCTCGAGCAATACTTTCGCCACGCGCTGCGTGATCGGGCGTAAGGAGAGATCCTCCACCAGAGTAGCCAGATGCCTGATCCGGCCAGCCATGGCGCGGATGACCGTGGCCGCCATGCGCGGGTTGGTCGCGACCAGATGCGTCATGAGCGGCGCCGGCAGTATATAGATGCTGGTGCCAGGGTCAATTGCCTGGGCACTGGCTGGATTCAGGCCGCCATCAAACGCCGCCGCGTCGTTGAAGGTGCCACCTCGGTCTACCACGAAGAGCACTTGCTCTTTCCCTTCAGCCGAGCTTTCGAAGACGCGGACGTAGCCTTGACGGACCACATACAGCGCCTCGACCGGCTGCCCCGCCAGGAGGATTATTTCGCCGGCGTCGAGAGTGCGCTGCCGGATTTGGCTCCCGACCCGCGCCAACTCCTCCGGCGAAAGATCCCGGAAATACGGCAGCAAGTGGAGAAACCGCGCGTCGACGACGCCCATGATCGTGCCTCCAAGGCGGCGGGTCGCGCGCTGTTCGCCGTGACCCCTGTCACCGGGAGCGGGCCACCCAGCCGGCACCCGCCACAGCACGTTTCCCGCGCATACCTCAATTATGAGGACACGGGCCAGCGGCCGGACATGGCCGATCGGCACAAACACGAGGGGCCGAAGGTCACACGCGATTTCGATCCGCATGTATCTGCCGGTGTACGTGACCACGTGCTCACACATACTGTCGCGCCGCCACGGCGGTCACGTCGTCAGGCTGTCGGCGGCCCCGCCGATTGCCGTGCCAGCAGCCGTTGCAGCACCGCGGCATTGCTGATCGTCCCAGCATGGGAGGCATAGAGCAGCGTGACACGGCTGTGACGGGCGCGTTCCGCCAGGTCATCCAGAATCGCCCGCGCCTCGGGCGTTGCCAGCTCTGTTTCGTAGCGAACTTGAAACGCCGCCCATTTCGCCGTGTCGTGGCCGTACCAGCGCCGTAGCTCGGTGGAAGGAGCTATGCCTTTCTCCCAGGCGTCGATTTTCGCCGCTTCTTTGCGCAAGCCGCGCGGCCAGAGTCGATCCACCAGCACGCGATAGCCGTCATCCGCCGCTGCGGGCTCGTAGACGCGTTTCATGGCAATCATCTCATGCTCTTCTCGGCAAGCCGGCTTCATCCAGATGATCCGAAATCAAAAAGGAGCCGCCAATCCAGATGCCGAGGCCGGCCGCGAGCAGAAATAGACCATAGGTGATCTTCCTCACCATCGTTCACTCCAAACCGTTACGCCGTGATTCAGTACGCGCGCTCCCGCGGCTGCCAGCGCGTGATGCGCACGGGCAGATACTCGATGCGCGGCGGGCCATCCGCCCTGTATGCCATGCTATGAGCCAGGTATCGCGTATCGTCGCGCGCGGGGAAGTCACGGCGTGAATGAGCGCCGCGCGATTCCTCGCGCGCCAGGGCGGCATGGCTGGTCGTCTCCGCCACGTCGATCATAAAGCCAAGCTCAAGCGCGGCGAACAGATCGGTGTTAAAGACGCGGCTGTGGTCGTCCAGGCGCACGTTCTTGTAGCGCTCGCGCAACAATTCGACCTCCTCACAGGTCTTCCGCAGACTGTCGTTTGAGCGATAGACCCCGCAACCGCTTTCCATGGTGTGCTGCAGGGCGTCGCGGATAGAGGCGGGGCGTTCGCCCTCCTGCCGCTGACGAAGATAGGTTTCGGTGACGCGGCGCTCCTCATCCGCCGCCAGGGCCGAGATAGCGTTCGCCGGAACAGCGGCCGCTTCCAGCGCGCGGCGAGCGGCGGCATCCCCGGCGCGATGTCCAAACACCAGACACTCGGTCAGCGAGTTTGAACCCAGGCGATTCGCCCCGTTCAATCCCTCGTTGGCGCACTCGCCCGCCGCGTAGAGACCCTGAATGGCAGTCTTGCCGTCGACATCGGTATGCACGCCACCCATGTAGTAGTGGACGACCGGGCGGACGGGAATGGGCGTGGAGACCGGATCGATGCCCGCGTAGTTGCGCGCTAACTCGCGTACGAAGGGCAGCTTGGCATCGATCTTCGCTTCGCCCAAGTGGCGCAGGTCGAGGGTAACATAGTGCCCGTACGGCCCCTCGATGCCGCGTCCCGCCTCGAACTCGCTCATGATGGCACGCGCTATCAAGTCTCGCGGGCCCAGTTCCATTTTTCCGGGCACGTAGTGCTCCAGGAAGCGCTCGCCATCCTTGTTGCGAAGATAGCCCCCCTCGCCGCGCGATGCCTCGGTGATCAGGATGCCGGTACCGGGCAGGCCGGTTGGATGGTACTGCACGAACTCCATGTCGGCGAGCGGCGCGCCGGCGCGGTAGGCCAGCGCCATGCCGTCGCCCGTACAGATCATGGCATTGGTGGTGAACGGGAAGACGCGGCCGGCGCCGCCCGTGGCCAGAATGACCGTCCTCGCCGCGATCGCGCGCATAGCGCCGGTCAAGGCGTCGATCGCCGTGAGGCCGACGCAGCGGCCATCGTCGATCAGCAACGAGGTCACGAACTGCTCGTCGTACCGCACGATACCGCTGTATTTGAGCGAGGTCTGGAAGAGCGTATGGAGCATGTGGAAGCCGGTTTTGTCGGCGGCGAAGAGCGTGCGCCAGCTAGTCATGCCGCCAAAGGCGCGCACGCTGACGCGCCCGTCGGGATCGCGGCTCCAGGGGCAACCCCAGTGCTCCATCTGGATCAGCTCCTGGGGCGCCTGGGCGACGAAGGTTTCCACCACGTCTTGATCGGCGAGATAGTCGCTGCCCTTAATGGTGTCGTAGGCGTGGCCGTCGAAAGTGTCGTCACGGAGCACGGCGGCGGCGCCGCCCTCGGCCGAGACGGTATGGCTGCGCATGGGATAGACCTTGGAAATGAGGGCCACGCTCAGCCGTTCGCTGGTTTCCACGGCGGCGATAGCGGCGCGGATCCCGGCGGCGCCGCCGCCCACGATCACCACGTCGGGGTTGATGATGTCCATCTAGCTGTCCCTACCTGGAAGTCGTAACAATGTGCGCGCCGCGCCGAACATGCCGGCGATCGCGCCGCCGTAACACGTCACGGCAATGACGCGCCTGGCGCCCATGACGCCGAAGTCCATTACGTAGTAGCGGAAGCGGTGCGCCCAGTGGAATAGCGAGAGTGAGGTCAGCGCGAACAGGTACAGGCGGATGAGCGGGTTCGCGGCCAGTCCGCGTGTGCGCTGGTAGCTTGATGTCGCCGCCGGCAATCCTTTCAACCCAAGCAGATGCTGGAACAGGATCTGGGCCGGCGCGAACAACGCGGCGATACCGCCGCCGGCGGCGAACAGGCTCCACCAGAAGGGCTCCGTACGATCCGGACCCTGATCGTGTTCCCAGGTCATGATGCACCTCCCTCCGTGCCACGCTCTTCACCACGCCCACCTATCAGCAGGACCAGCAGCACGACCAGCGAAGCGGCTGCCCAGCCCGCGAAGGCTCCGGCGGCAATGGCGCGATCGGGCACCCGGCGTTCCCGCGCGTACAGCGTCGGCCCCTTCCCCGCCGCAAGCAGGAAAGTCACCGAGTGGATTGTGGCAAAGATCAGCGTGATCAGGTGGAACGCTACCGAGGCTGGGCGTCGCTGTGCCGCCACGATCGCGTCGTAGGCGGCCTGGCCCTGGCGCACGTGGTCAAGCTGGAACAGCAAGCGTACCGACCACAACGCCAGAAAGACACTGGATAGCTCACGCAACATATACAAGGTGTAACGCGGGTTGGCGCGCCACCACGCGCGTGGAAGGCCGGGCGCGCCGGCAGGGCGGTAGCCGGCGGGCGCGGCGCCGATCTCGCGCACCCAGCCTCTGGGCGTCCGCGCATAGCTCATCGTTGCGCCCATGGCAGCACCAGTTTCTTGTACCAGTTCAGGGTAGTGTCGAATTTGGTTTGCTGGATGGCCTTGGCCGGATCCACGTTCTTGGGACACACGACCGAACATTCGCCCACGAAGGTGCAGTCCCAGATGCCGTCGCTGGTCGCCAGCACTCGCAGACGCTCGATTCCACCCTGGTCGCGCGAATCGAGGTTATACCGGCGGCCCAGGGCGATGGCGGCGGGGCCAAGGAACGCCGGCTCCATGGCATACACGGGGCAGGCGGCGTAGCACAGCATGCAGTTGATGCAGGCGCTGTACTGGTCGTACGCATCGAGCTGCGCGGGCGTCTGCGGATAGGGACCAGCGGAGACCGGCTGTTCGTGCTCACGGATGATCCACGGTTTGATCGCGCTCAGTTTATGCATGAAATCGGTCATGTCAATGGCGAGGTCGCGGATAACGGGGAAGTTGGCCAGCGGCTCGACCACCACCTCGCCGGGGTAGAAGTCACGCAGGAACGAAGCACACGTCAGGGTCGGCGTGCCGTTGACCGTCATGCCGCAACTGCCGCAGATGCCCATGCGGCAGGACCAGCGAAAGGTGAGCGATCCGTCGATGTAGCTCTTGATGTAGTTGAGCGCGTCGAGGACCACCATGTCCTCGCGATATGGGATGTTGTAGGACTGGGTGCGCGGCTCCGCGTCCTGCTCCGGGGAATAGCGAGCCGTGGTCACGGTTATGGTGCGTTCTGACACCATTCGGCCGTCTCCTTCCTTCGACCTGTGGTTGGGATCGCCTTCGCATCCTTTACCCACAGTCAGCATGCCATACCCGTGCATAGCGGGTCGCCACCACAGTCAGGGGGCGCCCGTGTTGCCCTGCCGATGCGCTTCGCCGCCTCGCAGGGGCACGGCCATGGTGAGCAGGAACGCACCGTCCTCGTCCTCGCCGGCCTCCACATCGTGCGCGACGTTTGGCTCCAGGGTCAGGACATGGCGGGGAGGCAGGTCGACGGTATGGGCGCCCACGCCCACGCGCAGGCGTCCCGTCAGGGTTTGGATGGAAAGCCGGCCCGGCGCGCGATGCTCCTCGATCCTGGCTTTGCTCTTGAGCGCCACCAATACGACCCGGAAATCAGGCTCCTTTACCAAGGTCTTGGCGTTGCGCGTGCCGTGGCGCCAGCTATCCTCAGCGTGCAGCCGATCGATTTCCGCCTCCAGGTCAAAGGTCAGAGCCGGTTGGGCAAGCTGGTGTCCCGGCCGCTGGGGGCTGCCGCTTGTCTCCCCAGCGGGATGAGTTCCCGCCGCGTGTTCCATTGCCATCTTTGATCCCCCTTATCCGTGCTGGATCGCTTGCTCGAACAAATCACGCGTGGCATCCAGACAGCCCGCGCCGTGGCAGGGCAAGGCCGTGACCGCCACGATCTTGCGCCGGCGCATCTTTGGGCCGGCGATCGGGTGGTGCAGCTTCGTGCCATCGGCCAGCATCAGCGTCGGCGTGCCACGCACGCCGTAGCGCTCTCGCCCCAGGCGACCCTCCTCCAGGATGTGATCCCGTGCAACTCCGCTATCCAACGCGCTGGTGAAGCCTGGCAGGTCCAGGCCGGCTTCCCCGGCGATCTCCAGCAGCACCTCGCGGGTGCCGATGTCACGGCTCTCGCCAAAGAAGGCGCGGCGCACGCGCAGATCATAGTCGTACGCGGCTGCCTCACTCTGTTGAGCGGCGCACCAGACGGCATCAAAAGCGGGCAGGGTCGTACTGGGCCAGGTGGGAGCGGTGTAGGGCACGAAGGTGGCAAGCGGCTCCTGGAGCGCGGCCAGCCACCACTCCTGCTCCAGGATGTCGCGCGGCGCCGCTTCACCGCCGAGAACCTCAAGCGGGAAGGGTCGATGTCGCAGCTTTACTCGACCCTGGTACTCCGGCACGATCGTATGCAGGCGCACGGCCGCAATATAGCACCACGGTCAATAGTATTCCGCCCACTCCCACAATTCCGGTAGATCGTTTTGTGCCATCGCTTCAGCTCCTTTCATTCCCTGGCGAGATCGATCGCAGCGTAGCACGACGCCCGGCCGCGCCGCTGTGACTTTTGTTCCGACCGCTACGCCGCGGACAGCAGCGCGGGTGCAAGGTGGATGACCGCCGCGCTCACGGGCCGCGCCAGTATCATGCCGCCGAAGACTGCCATCGTGCCTGCGGTGGCCAGCACCAGGAGCCAGCCCAACGCGGCGGAGAACAGACGCCCAACCACGGCGAGCACGACGCCCATGCCGATAACAACGAGATGCTCCGCCGCATGCACGGGCGGGCGCGCCTCGATCCAGGGCGAGGTGGATGGGATCATCGCCGCCATTAGCAAGAGAGGTTCGCACACTAGTACGGCCAGCGCCGCTGAACGGAACCACGGCCGTTGCTCCCATGCGAAACGCCAGCCAGGCGGCGGCACCCGGAGGCCGGCCAGCAAGCCGAGCAGGCCGCCGCCGCACAGCAGCGCCGCGTGCTCCAGATGATGCACGCGAAGATTTTCATCGTCCAGCCCCTGGATTGAGGAGAGTATGGCGACGCCGATGAGCAGCACCGCCACGGCAGCCTGCGCCACCATACCGCTGCGCTGCCATGCCGTCCACCGCGCGTGCCCGAGCGGGTCCAGCCTGGATGCCGGCGCGGCTATGGGGTTATCCGGCGGCACATCCTGTTCGGGCGCGAGCGCCGCGGCCATTGGCGCGTCATCGGCCGGAACACTCGTCGATTCCATCAGACTCTCCATCGCTTTCCAACCTCAGCTCACGCGGTGGAAGCCGGCCTGGCGGAGCAGGGCTTTGTCCAGCGGCGGCAGCCCGGCGGCGCGAAGCCGCTGATGCTCGCGCCCCGCGGCCAGCAGGCGCCACCACTCGGCCAGGAGGCCGAGCAAGCCGGCGGCCAGTACGAATACCGCGCCGACCGCGAATTTGGCCAGGGTTTCGCCGCCGGGCGGCTGTACCGCGTAGCGGCGCGGCAGGCTCATCAGTCCCGCTAGCAGCCAGATGCCGAGCAGCCCATACCCCCCGGCCAGGATAGCGCCGGGTACCAGCGTGCGTACACGCCGCGAGCTTGCCATCCCCGCGGCCTCCTCCAGCAGATGGGTGAGGAAGCCGAACAGGAAGAGCATCACGCCAAGCAGGTAGTAAGAGTGGAAGTGCCCGACCACCCAGAGCGTATTATGGAGGTGAAAGTTGAACGGGATGAGCACATCCAGCACGGCGGCGATGCCGCCGATTAGCCAACCGGAGAACCCCGCGTAGAGCAGGACCGAGCCGAGCGTCCAGCGGAAAGCGGAGCGCCACACCAGCAACAAGCCGCCGAAGATCGTCACCACCAGCGAACCGGCGACGGCCGCGTAGGTGATCCCCTCACCGGCCACATCCAGTGCCAGCGGCTGCGCGAAGTCCATGTACAGGTGGTGAAAGTAGGCAGGCAGCACGAATACCAGGATGGCCAGCCAGGCCAGCACCACCGGACGGGTCGTGGGCCAGTCGCGATGTGCATATTGCGGCAAGATCGCGTAGAGCATCCCGGCGGCCAGATAGATGCTGACATTCGCGATGCTATGGCCGAAGAAGAAGG
>JANWHV010000140.1 GCA_025450255.1 Chloroflexota bacterium
ACAAAGTTACCAGCAGAGCCTGGCAATCCGCGTACGTATCGGTGAGCAGCCGGCGTTGGGCGGCGTGTGGTCAAACCTTGGCGCGATTGCGACGATGCGCGGAGAGTATCACGAGGCGGCGGAACGTTTCAGGCGCGCCATGGATATTCTGGAGCAAACCGGGCCGCCGGAGTACGTCGCGGGCACCTTGATTGGCCTTGGCGATCTGGCCTTCAGGCGGGCGGAATACGCCGCTGCCGCCCGGTGGTGCCGGAAGGCTCGACGTCTCAGCCGGGAAGCGGAACTGCCGGACGCGGAGGCCCTGGCATTCCTGGGCATGTCACGCGCGCACCTCCACCATCCGTGCCGTAGCGCGCGCCGGATCAATCTGGCGAATGCGCTGCTTGATCGCGCCAGGCATCGCGCGGCCATGCACGGGTTGGCGGAGCCGGCAGTGGAAGCGGCGCTGCTGGAAGCTGAGATTCACCTGATACAGGGCGCCATCGCCCTGGCCGAGCATGCCGCCGGCAAGGCCCTCGGTCTGGCGACGGTCGGCCAGCGGCGCCTGTGCGAAGCGCGGGCGCGTCTCCTGCTCGGCCAATGCGCTCTGGCGTCAGGCGGACAGGCTGGGCCGCTGCTGCACGCCGCGGGACTGATATTTGAAGAACTCGGCGCTACCCAGGACGCCGCTCGCTCTCGCGAACTGGCTCAGGGTTGCTTGAGGTAACGTGGATGCGGCTCGGGCTGGTCTTCGCCATGCTCTTGCAGCCACGCCTTATGGTTGGCGTCGATACGCGCCAGCTCGGCGCGATACTCTATAGCGCGTTCCTGCGCGGCGGCGAGCTGCGCGGGCCGATCCAGGCCGGCGTTCATGGCCGGCCGGGCGTGGCGGCGTTCGGCGGCTTGCCGGGCCATGGTCAGCTCGCGCATGTGCGCGCGGCGCTGCGCCGACACATCGACACCGTTGCGCGATACGCACCCGCCCAACAGCATGCCGTGATATTGCGAGTCGTCACTTCGAGGATCTTGAACCTCAGCCATTCCATCTATCCTCTTCGTTACACGCGTGCGTTCCGTTACTAAGCATACCCGATGCGCCGAGGCCCCAACGAGCGATCGCCGGGAGCGACCGCGGGCGAGCGAGAAGATCGCGCTTCAAGACCGGATCGGATGGCCGAACCGGCGGCAGCGGGCGAGTGAGGAAATCGCGCTCCCGGGCCGACCGCCCCATAACCTAACCCGTCCGCGCGGGTCATCGTACTCACGTGAGCTGCGCGGTTGCCGTCGCCAAGCCGGCCAGGCCCGCCATGTCGGCGGGCACCACGATGATTTTGTTCGCGGGATTATTTGCCAGCTTCGGCAGCATCTGCATGTACTGAAATTGCAGGGCCTGAGGCGTGGCGCCCGAAGCGTTGACCGCCTCGAACACCATGCGCACCGACGCGGCCTGCGCCGCCTGCAGGGTGAGCAAGGCCTGGGCATCGCCCTCGGCGCGCAGGATGGCTGACTGGCGCTCGCCTTCACTGGCGATCACCAGGGCTTTTTTCGCGCCGTCCGCGCGCAGGATCGCGGCCTGAGCGTCGCCTTCGGCGGTAAGGACCGTGGCTCGCTTGTTCCGCTCCGCCTGCATCTGCTTTTCCATGGCGAGCTGGATGTCTTTTGGCGGGCTGATGTCCTTCAGCTCGACACGCGTAACGCGAACGCCCCATTTCTCGGTAACTTCGTCCAGCACCAGGCGCAGGCGGGAGTTGACCTCGTCGCGGCTGGTCAGGCTGACATCGAGCGACAGGCTGCCCATCACGTTACGGAGGGTGGTCTGGGCTATCTGCTCCATGGCCATCAGCAGGTTCGTTACCTGGTAGCTCGCGTCCTTGGCGCTATGAATCTGGTAGTAGATGACGCTTGTGACATTAATGGTCACATTGTCCGAGGTAATCACTGGTTGAGGTGGGAAGCTGACGACCTGCTCGCGCATGTCCAGCAGCGGCAGCATTTTATCGACGAAGGGCAGCACCACGGCCAGGCCGCTATCGGCGGAACGGCGATAGATGCCCAGGCGCTGAATGACGCCGACGCGCGCCTGCGGAATGATGCGGATGGTCCTGACCAAGAGCGCCAGAAACGCGACGACGATAATGGCAAGGACGACTTCAAGACCCATGATATGGCCCCTTTGTGCTACGCGGCTTCGCGTGGCCGAGACTCTTGCCGGCGGCACTCCAGCCAGTCAGGCCCAGAACAACCGCGCCGCCGCGAAGCCGTTGGCCGAGGCGCGATACCGCACGCCATCCAGGATAAATACGCCGCGTCCGCGCGGGGCAAGGGGAGACCCGCGGAGGGATGTTGGGCGGGACTGACGCTCCTTCTACCGCGAAGTATACCCTTTCCCACATTAACGCAGGGTTTCGCCATGCCGGCGCTTCCGTGTGTCGGCGTGGACCCGCGGCCCGTGCCATCCAGATTCCCGGCGTGGACCTGCGGCCCATGCCCATTCCTCGCGCACGCCCCTTCAGGTTCACGATGCCTGGCTGGCGCCTTCCTCAAGGGTTTGCGGAAACGGCGTAACACCGGCACGGCTCCGCTGGCGCCGGCGGGCTTCGATACTCGGCATCTGTACCTTGCTGGCCAGACGCGTGACCTTGAGCAACCGGATTACATAGGCGGAGATATCGATCTGCCACCAGCTAAAGCCGTGGTAGGCGGCCGACGGGAAAGCGTGATGGTTATTGTGCCAGCCCTCGCCCATGCCCAGGATACCGACCACCAGGTTATTGCGGCTGGAGTCACGGGTGGCGGCGAATGGTCGCTGGCCGAAGGTATGGCAAATGGAGTTGACGCTCCAGGTGACGTGGTGCGCCAGGCAGACGCGGACCAACCCTCCCCAGAGGAATCCGTGCCAGAAACCGGTGCCAAAGCCGCCCGGACTGCCCATGGAGAGCAGACCGTCGACTATTCCCGGCAACACCAGGCTTATGGTGGCCCAGAGCGCGAAGGTACGCGAGATGAATTGGACCAGGCGATCGTTCTCCAGATGGCGGGCGTAGACGTCCGGCTTTGCGCTATAGGCGCCGAGCATCCAGCCGATATGCGCGTGCCAAAAACCCTCGCGCGGGCTGTGCGGGTCACCTTCGCGGTCGCTCTTGGCGTGGTGCTCCAGATGCGTCGCTACCCAGTAGACGGCAGGCCCTTCGATAGCCATGGACCCAAGCACCAGGAAGGTGGCGCGAATCGGCCAAAAGGTGACGAAACTGCGGTGCGTGAGCAAGCGGTGAAAGCCCACGGTGATGCCAAGCGCCGTCACGACGTACAGGACGCCGCAGATCGCCAGATCGCGTCCATTCACCTGGTGATCCCAAAGCTGGCGGACACCGTATATGAAAGCGAGAAAGGGACCCACGACGAAAAGAAGAGTGAGCAGGCGACCCCATTCGATCCCGCTCGTGGCAGGCGTGGGCGTGAGTTCAGTCATGGGCTTCTCCTACGAATTGGCGATTGCAGGCGCGCGCTTGTGGCGGATTTTTGACATGGCGCGGCGCCGGCCGTCTCGCGGTCGAGCGCGATCGCGTTTGGAAGCGGGTGCGTGACCGGCTACGGATGAAACCGGCCAGGCAAACGAGAGTGCGGGCGATACGCGAACGTTCCGAACGGGAACAACGCCCGCGGCTGGGCGTATCGTATGACAGGCTGGGCCTCAAACCAATTGCGATGCATCGCCACTCTCCTCGGTTGGCGAGCGCACCACACGGCGAGCAAACCCAAGCGTGCCCTAAGTATGGATGCGTCTCATACTAGCGTCAAGGACCCGAATGGGGTGGAAGCGCCACAGGCACAGGATCTTCATGTGAACAGCACATCCGAGCACTTGCGGCGCCGTGCTAGTATGGGAAGTATTACCAGCACGAAACACAAGTTTTCCGCCGTATGACCGCGGCGGCTCGTCCGCCGAAAGTCCCGTGGCCCTCCGGCCGTTCGCTCAATGCCGAAGCCTCGCCAAAGGCTTTTACTTGAATCAGAGTGAACGCCGAACAAAAGTAGGAGTGAACGATGGGCATGCATCACGACGATACCCACGCCGAGTCATACGGAACGCCGCCGGCCGCAAGCCGGCTCGTAAATATCGCCTTGGCCTTCTGGTCTTCACGGATGCTGCTCTGCGCGGACGAGGCCGGCATCTTCACCGCCCTCGCCGGCGGACCGGCCGATAGTGACACGCTAAGCGCCAGGCTCGGTTTGCGGCCTGAAGCGACGGCGGACTTTCTGCGGGGCCTCGCGGAACTCGGCTTGATCGCCCGCGACGACGGGCTCTATCGGAACACGGACGATGGCGCGCTGTTCCTCGACCGCGCCGCGCCGCACTACATCGGACCGTGGCTGGCGATGGCGCGCGCGACGCTACATGAATCACCCGACCTCGCCGCGAGCCTGCGCGAGCCGGCTAGTGGTGGCGCCGCAATGGCCGCGTCACCGCTGGAGAAAATGTGGTCGGACGTCGACGACGTGCTGCGGGCCACGATCCTGAAAGACGGGCTATAGCACGAAACCGGCGATCCGGGGTGTTTTCCATTCGGCGGCCACGTCACCACGCGCTCGAACCACGATTCCAGTGGCCTTCCCAGCAACAGCACGGTGGGCCGTCACATACTGGCGGTGCTCTGCTCCAACTCATCGACCAGGGAGGCGAAGTAGCGCACGGCCATGCGCAGCGGTTCAGGACTGGTCATGTCCACGCCCGCGAGCCGCAACAACTCCAGCGGCGGTCGCGTGTTTCCCAGGGTCAGCATATGGAGCCAGCGGTCCACTGCCGGCTGACCCTCGTGCTCGATCAACTCGGCCACGGCGCAACCGCACGACAGGCCCGCCGCGTAGGTATAGGGATAAAGGTTTACATAAAAGTGCGGCTGTTGCGCCCAGTACAGGCGCGCGCCATCGTCGACCGCCACGGCGCCGGCGAAGAACCGCTCAAACACCGCGCCCTGCTCCTCCACGATCGCGTCCAGCGTAAGGGGCTTGCCGGCTTCCGCCAGCGCATACAGGCGGCGTTCGAAATGTCCCTCCAATAAGTGGGTGACCATGTTATGCGTGAACGTGCGGAGCAGCTGCACGATAATCCAGCGGCGCATGCGTGTATCGCTCGTGACGCTCAACAGGTGCCGGCCCAGGAGCATCTCGTTCGCGGTGGACGGCGCCTCGATCATGAAGATAGGCGAGGCGGCCTCCATGTTGCTCAAGGATTGCCGGCGCATCGCCAGCGCGCCGTGGCCTGCGTGCCCAAGCTCGTGCGCGAGCGTAAACGCGCTGCGCAGCGTATCTCGCCAGGTCGTGAACACGTAGGGGTGGACGCCATACACCGGGGCACAGAAGGCGCCGCTCCGTTTCCCCACATTATCGGCCAGGTCGATCCACCGGTTAGCAAACGCGGCGGAGACGATCGCCCCATACTCATCTCCCAGTGGGCGAAGCGCCTCCTGAATCAGGCGCGCGCTCTCCGCGAAGGTCGTCACCGGCGCGAACTCGGGATCGAGTGGGGCTTCGAGGTCGTAGCGCTGGAGCTGGTCTATGCCGTTCAGCCTGGCGCGCAAGGTCATCAGCCGGCGGACATGCGGCGCCATCTCGTCGTGTACCACGTCGAGCACGGTATGATAGAGCGCCGGCGGCACCCGCTGTCCGTCGAGGATCATCTCCGTGGCGGAACCATAGCGCCGCAACCGGGCCATGGTCACGTTGTGATTGATATGGGTCGCGAGCGCGGTTGCCAGGGTTGCCTTCCGCTGGCTCAAGCCGGCGGCTAGCGACTCGGCGGCAGCCCTGCGCACTTCACGATCGGCGGCCTGCGATTGCCACACGAAGTAACTGGAAATGGAGACGGGTATCGTTTGTCCAGCCGCGTCCCGGATCGGCGCGCATGTCATATCGACCGCCGTGGCCATCCGCCAGATGCTGTAGGGCGCGGACATTGTCTCGCCCAGGGCCGCCAGCGTTTTTTCCGTCTCGGGGTGGAGCAGGTGATCGCGCTGCCGGATCGCTTCCTCGAGCAGCACGCGAAAATTCGCCAGCCCCTGCTCTTCGGCCAGATAGCTCTCGATCCTTCCCTCGGGCAGCGCGGCGAGGTCCGTGGTCAAGAACGAGCCTGCCGCGTCGACTCTGGCGGCGAGCGCGTCAAACCGAGCGTCCATCGCCTGGGCCGGAGCCGACGTGCCGTCCACGGATGCGCCGAGGGCGGCATACGCGCCCAGTCGTTCCATGGTCTGGAGAAGTGTTTCGCGGCTGCTCAGGCACGCGAGAAGCGTCGCGGCGCCCTCACCGAGCCGCCCCGCGAAGGCAGACAGGGCCGTGACCTGTGACTCCACACGCTCGAAATCCGCCGCCCATGCCTCGGGGCTCGCATAGATGTCGGCGAGATTCCAGGTGTGTGCGACGGGCACCTGATCCCGTGTCGGTCGTTCGGGCACCGTGCCGTACCTCCCGTGGATTATCCGCGCCGGCGGCGGCGAAAGCGCCTCGGCTCCCCACGTCCTGGCATTCCCGACTGGACGCGGGGGCGCTTCTCCCATGGTACCAGTCCGCGACCGTATGCTTTTGCTGCCCCCGCCCTGACGCACTACGGCCTCTACTTATGTGCCAGCATAGCCGGACGTGAGGAAGGTCCGAAACGCAGGTTCCGGACGCCGCCAGCCAGATGATGGTCGCTTGCTTACCGCTCCAGCTCCACGTAGAACCGGTAGCGGTCGCCGCGGTAGGTCGAGCGGACGTACTCGCAGAGCACCTCCCGCCCCTGCCAGATCGCCAGACTGCGGCGCTGGATGCGGAGCACGGGCGC
>JANWHV010000141.1 GCA_025450255.1 Chloroflexota bacterium
GCGCGGGTTGATAAAGCTGTCCGACACGAGCCGATCCATCGCATCGCGTAACGTCACGAATTCATTCACCGGGCTCCAAATCGCGCGAATGGCCATCGGTCCTCTCCTTGAAACTACTTTTCTACGAACTACCGCCCGCCCTAACGGCCGGTTGGCGATTGCAATCGCCCCTTACACCCTCATTATAGCACCGTATGCATTAGACGTCAATATATCTTAGCGAAGTACTATCAAGTATCGGCGCTGGCATGCATATTGTATTCGCCAGAGTAGTCTACGGCTTCTCGTTCACCGAATGACAACATGTGGCGCAGTGCGGTTAGCAATGTATCCCGCTGATTGCCAATCGCCCCTGGCGTGGCCGCTCGCACTCTTGACAGGCGGGCTGCCGCGAATGGTACGATAACGCCACTTACCAGGCCGGCCCGCACCTGGGGCACACCAGTTCGCCATAGCCCACGGCGTACGTGGAACCATCGTGCACGCCGCTCAGGTGCGCGTTCGTGTACCTGGAGACGGGGCAAGTATGCTGCACGGAGAACTGACGGAGCCCTCACCGCTGACAGGGGCTTCCGACGCGGCCGCGCTGATCGACGAACGGCTCTATTTTGAGGCCGCTCGTCGCCGCACTCTATGGTCAAAGATGCGGCGCGAGCCGCTGGCCCTGGTCTGCCTGGCCTTTGTCCTGCTGGTCTGCGTCGCGGCCTTGCTGGCGCCCTGGATCGCGCCCCACGACCCAAACTTCGGCTATGACGCCGGCCTGGATGCCAACGGAGCGCCCGTGGGCAGTAGCGCGCAATTCCTCCTCGGCACCGACACCACTGGACGTGACGTGCTGAGCAGGCTGCTCTATGGGTCCCGCGTCTCGTTGACCGTCGGCGTGCTGGCTACGGCGCTCACGGTCGTTCTCGGCGTTGTCATTGGCGCCGTTTCCGGATACTTTGGCGGCTGGGCGGAAATAATCATGACCCGTCTGGTCGATATCATGCTCGCCTTTCCCGTGGTGCTGCTGGGACTCGCCGCTGCCGCGGTCTTCGCGCCCAGCCTGACTACGGCGATCGTGGTGATCGCCGCCACGCAATGGATGTACATGGCGCGCGTCGTGTATACCCAGGTCCAGACGCTGAAAGAGCTGGAGTTCGTGCAGGCCGCCAGGTCGGTGGGCTTGAGCGAGACCCGCATCCTGGTCCGCCATATAACACCGCATCTGTTGCCCCTGGTGATCGCCTATTCGACCCTGGGCATCGGCATCAGCATCCTGCTGGAGGCCACCCTCAGCTACCTGAACGCCGGTGTCCCCGCGCCAACCGCCAGTTGGGGCTCGATGATTGCCGGCGGCTTCACCAGCTATCGCGAGGACCCTGCTCTCGTCCTCTACCCCGGTATCGTTTTGACCCTGGTGGTGCTCGCGTTTACCCTGCTTGGCGACGGCCTGACCCGCGCGCTCGGAGGGCGTTAGCCGATGATCGCGTACGTTGTACGCCGTCTGGGTTGGACTCTGGTGGTCCTGCTGGGGATCATGCTCCTGACCTTTGCCATGGTTTCGGCTATCCCGGGCGACCTCGCGGTCTACTATGCCGGGCCGCACGCGACGCCCCAAATCCTGGCCGAGACACGCCATACACTTGGCCTGGATCGGCCAAAGCCGATCCAATTCTTGCACTACCTGTGGCTGACATTGCACGGCGATTTCGGTCATTCCGCCACGCTCGGCGAGCCGGTGACCCAGGCGCTGAAGGATCACATCCCCTATTCGGCGCTGCTCGCCGCGACGGTGATTCTGTTCGAAATGACCATCGCGTTCCTATTCGGCACCCTGGCGGCGCTCAAGGATCGCGGCCCCATGGACCGGACCGTGGCGTTCCTCGCCGCGTTGGGCGTGTCTCTACCAGGATTCTGGATCGGCATCATGCTTATTTTCTTCGTCGGATTCAAATGGGGCATATTGCCGCTGGGCGGCTTCGACGATCCGCATTGGAAATACCTGATCCTCCCAGCGGCCACGCAGGGTGTGCCGTTCGGCTTCTGGTATGCGCGTATATTGAAGGTCAGCCTGCGCGAGACGCTCTATCACGACTACATCAGGACCGCCCGGAGCAAGGGAATCGTACGCTGGACGGTCGTTTTCCGCCACGCCCTCCCCAATGCCATTCTCCCAATCATCACCATCGCCGCCATGGACTTCGGCCAGCTACTGGGCGGCATCGTGGTGGTTGAGACCGTGTTCGCCTGGCCGGGAATCGGCCTGATGGCCTACCAGGCGTTGCAAAATCTTGACGTTCCCCTGGTCATGGGTACGGTGGTATTCACCGGCATCTGCATCGCGCTGCTGAATATTCTTGCCGATCTGCTCAAGGCCGCCATTGATCCGCGCATCCGGCTTGCCTGAAGGGAGGTGAGTAACGCGCTGCCCGCCGTTCACGGCTATTGCCGGCGGCGTGGCAAGCTGACCACCGTATAACACGGGAACCTTTATGTGAGCAAGATATATGGGTCATGTACTCGTGGGAGGAAATCGTCTTGAATTATCGTTCTCGGAACATCCTGACATCCGGGCTGCTCGCCGCCGTCGTTCTTTGCGCGGCGGGCGCCGGCACACGCCTGGCCGCCCCTCAGGGGGCCGTCGCCGCCGATACGACCACGCTCCGCATCGGCTATACCACGACCCTGGGCACCTTCGATCCCGCGCAATCGTATACCGACGATTGGTGGCTGATGAACGGCACCGTATTCAATGGGCTATATCTTTTCGACCGCAACGGCAAGCCCCAGCTCAACATGGCGGCGGCGCCTCCAGTGGTGAGCGCGAATCGACTGACCTGGACGTTCAAGATCAATCCGAGCGTCCGGTTCAGCAACGGCACGCCCGTCACCGCGTCCGACTTTAAGTACGCGGTTCTGCGCACGCTGAATCCGCATCTCAAGCCCGCCGCGTCGTGGGCTCAGTCGTTTGACACCGTGTTCGCCGGAGCGGCGGATTATATTGCCGGCAAAGCAAAGGACGTTTCCGGCGTCCAGGTCGTCGACGCGCACACCATTCGCTATGTGCTGGCGTCGCCGTTCGATCTCCTACCTAACCTTCTGGCCACGACCTTCAATAGCCCGGTGCCCGCGGCGCTCTATGCCAGGGAGTCCGCGGACTATATACAGGCGCATCCCATTGGCGCCGGGCCGTACATGTTGCAATCCTGGCAGCGCGGCAGCCAGGCCGTCTTTGTGAAGAACCCGTATTACTTCCGCAAGGATAAACCGAAAATCGCCAAGATCATCGCCTACGAGCAGATGCCTTCAAACGTCATCACCCTCAAGATCCAGAAGGGAGAGCTAGACGGCTTCGGCAACGATCAGGACATCGCGGCGCCCGACCTGCACGCCATTCAGAACGATCCGCACTATGCGAGCTATCTCACACAGGGCCAGCCGGTCGATACCGTGTTCCTGGACCTGAATACCAAGGTTGCCCCGCTCGACAATCTCAAGCTGCGCCAGGCGATCGCCACGGCGATAAATCGGCAACGCCTGGTGAAGTTGCTCGGCGGCAACGCGATTGCCGCGTACCAGCTATTCATCCCGCTCGATCCGGAGTTCGACACAACGTTGGCCACGCAGTCCGTCTATCCCTACGACCCTGCCAAGGCACGGCAGCTTGTGAAAGACAGCGGCTACAATGGCCAGTCGATCACTCTGCTGTACGGTAACGATCAGTCATACTTCGCGAACCAGGTCGCCGGTATCCAGCAGGCGTTACAGCAGGTCGGCATTAACGTGACCCTGCGCGGCGCCAGCGCCACGTCCGTGCTCGCGCTCGGCGGCCCCCTCACCGGCCACCAGGCATCGCTCGGTACCTGGAGCGTCGACTACCCGGACGGCTACGACATCTACGGCGGTGTGATGTCTTGCGGCTCCAACCAGGTGGGCGGCACAATCGCCGCGCACTATTGCGATCAGGCCGCCGATGATCTGTTCGACCAATCGACCGCCCTGCCCCTGGGAGCCACGCGTACGGACCTGCTCCGCAAAGCGCAGATCAAAAATCTGCAAGACGCCGCGCACATTCCGCTCGTGTTCATCAAGAGCATCGAGATCGTCTCGCCCAGGGTCAAGAACTTCTACTACGCGCCGACCTACGGCTGGCAGTTCCAGGACTATAGCCTCTAGCCGATTCAAGGGGCAATCAGTTGCCAGGCGCTCGTGCGTGGCGCCGTGTTTCGGCGTGGACCGCAGTCCATGCCATCGCGCGCACCACCCGAGCGCCTGGCTCGGGAGACGGGCCGGGCGACCGTCCCATCGACACGGCGCAAATGTTCGTGGCACAATATACAGGTAACCGACATCCTTCTGAAGTGGAGACAGCATATGGTCACAGCCGCCCGCCCGACTACCGAACCGGTGAAGACGCTGCCAGGACGCTACTACTACGATCGAGGTCTGTTCGACCTGGAGCTGGAGCGGATCTTCTCGCGGAATTGGGTACACGTTGGGCGCGCGGACGCCATTCCAGATGCCGGCAATTATTTTCTCTCTACCGTGGGTACCGAGAACGTCATCGTGCTCCGCGATCGCAAGGGCGAAGTCAGGGCTTTCTTCAATATGTGCCGCCATCGCGGCGCCCGCGTTTGTACGGAACAGGCCGGCACCCTGAAAGGCACCATCCAGTGCCGCTACCACGCCTGGACCTACGGTCTCGACGGCAAGCTGGTGGGCGCCCCTAACATGAAGGATGATCCCAACTTCGATCCCGCCGGTTACGGCCTCGCGCCCGTGGCGCTCGAAGTGTGGGAGGGCATGATCTGGGTCAATATCTCGGAAAATCCCGGCACGCTCAAGGACCAGATGGGTATGCCGTACGATCGCTACGAACGCTACCACGTAGGCGATCTGAAGATCGGCGGCACCGTCGTCTACGATGTGAAGGCGAACTGGAAGCTGATCGTGGAAAACTTCAACGAGTGCTGCCATTGCGCCATTGCCCATCCCGAGTTGAGCGCCCAGGTGCCGAGCTTTAAGGCCGGGGTGGTTTCAGGTTATTTGGGCGGCGGCGCCGATTTCGCCGCCGGCATCGAATCGTTGACCGTCAACGGTAAAACCAATCGTCCCTCGTTCAAGGGCCTGAGCGAGCAGGACCGGCATATTTACTATGGCATGACGCTCCGGCCAAATGTGTTCCTCAACCTGCATCCGGACTACTGTGTAATCCACCGCATGGTGCCGGTGGGGCCAGACCGCACCCATATCACCTGTGATTGGCTGTTCGAGCCGGAGACGATGGCGCGGCCCGATTTCGATCCGTCCGACGCCGTGCAATTCTGGGACCTGGTAAACCGTCAGGATTGGGACATTTGCCAGATCACCCAGGAAGGCGTCACCAGCAAGCTCTATCGCGACGGCGGCATCTACGCTCCCCTGGAGGCGCACATCCGCGTCTTCAACGACTGGGTGTTGGAGCAGCTCGGCCACACGCAGTTCTAACTCCTCCATATCACATCGCGGATTGAAGCCTCCCTGGCGTTCCTGGGAGGCTTCCCATCTGTCACCCAC
>JANWHV010000142.1 GCA_025450255.1 Chloroflexota bacterium
TCATGATTACGTCGAAAATGGCGCGGGCCAGCGCGGTCGGGCTCAGACGGCGAGATGGGAGGCACAGGATGGCGGCGAACAAGAACACATCCACGCTGAGATACGCGATGTCGTCGGCCGAGGGGAAGTAGCCTGCGTTCATACTCCAGACGGCTACCCGTGGTGCTCACCATCACATTCATGCTGGTCGGACCGGACACCAACCCGGAGATAAGGATTGTCGACCTCACCCACGCCCACACCATCCTGCTCAAGATCCTGCCCGGTGGTGTTGCCGGCATCAAGATCACCACGCCGTAAACGCCAGGCGCGAGCACTGATCTCCTCGTAGGAAAAGCGGGAGGACGCTGGATTGCTAGGGAATAGCTGTGGCCAACCAAGCGGCAACACCAGTGTCGACCTCGCGGTCCAGGACATCACGCAAAACAACTGGGGCATCGGTTGCGTGACCGTGATCTTCGATACCTGGACCGATACCTCTAGCCACATCACCTACAACTATGATTACGGCGCGTCGGACTGCTGCACCCAATACTGGTTCCATCACGGCGATAACCTCACCGTCTGCGTCACGAATCCCGGCACCCTCGTGCAAGGCTGCGGCTCCGCCACCGCCGGCGCGCCCTCACCCGACGGCGCGGGCGGCAATACGGATAGCGGGAACCCGCTCTGTCAGCACGGCGCGCATCCGATCAACTGCGCGACCGGCGAGTTCTGGCACACCTTTGACGATCTGGCGATCCCTCGCCGTGGCGTGCCCTTGCACTTTACGCACTCCTACAGTTCGCAACAGGCCGCCCAGAACGGCACGTTGGGCTATGGCTGGACAGTCCGCAGCGACACAGCGAAACGGTATCGACATGCGAATGTTTCGAGTCATTTATGACGATGTGCCCGGGGCTTACGGCTTCATCGGCCAGATAACGATTAATAGGGTGGATTATATTTATCGAGTCGCAGACGGTAGATTTGAACTTGCCTTAACTGATGCAGGCTTGGCGAAGCGGCCTCGCGTGGTCAGAGGTTGTATACCGAGTAGGCGTAACGCGTGCGATCAAAGGCGGTGCTTTGTATCGATATAAGGTTCAAGGAGACGCTGAGGCTGCGCCGAAAGGTGACGACGACTCAAATGCCTTCCATAGGCGTTGCTTGTTGGATCAGCTTCCCACCCCGTACCATCATCCTTGCGAGCGCCAAACGCAGCGATTGGTATCCCTCTTGACCACGCCCACAGCCGGTATACCCGACGGCCCGCGCATCGTGCTCTACTGCGTGTCGCCCGACGCCTATCGCCTGCTGCGCGACTGGGCTGCCCGCGCCGGCTATAGCTTCCGCCTGATCGTCACCACGCCCGGACCGGCTCGCGCCCGCACCACCATGTACCGCGAGATTATCGCCGAGGCGCCGCCCGACCAGGATTTCCTCATTACCACACGCATGCGCCGCGCCGCGCCCCAGATCGCCGCCCTCGATCCCGACCTGATCCTCTCGTTTACCCTCCCCTACCGTCTCCCGCCTGAGATCCTGGCCATACCGCGCCACGGCGCCGTCAACCTGCACCCCGCGCCGCTGCCCGAGTACCGCGGTCCCGAGCCGGCCCGCATGATCTACAACGGCGAGTCCAGGCTTGGCGCCACCCTGCACCGCACGGACGCCGATTTCGATACCGGCGCCATCCTCAGCCGCCAGGTCGCGCCCATGCCGGAGAACATCACGCCAAAATCCGTCCTCGACACCTGGTACGGGCTGGTCGTGAAGGCCCTGGACGAGGGGGTGCCGCGCGCGCTCGCCGGCAATCCCGGCACGCCCCAGGATGGCGCCCAGGCGTCGTATGCCGCTTCGTTCAGCGAGGAGGAACTGTGGCAGGACTGGCATATGCCGGCGATGGTGTTGCAGCGGCGGGTCACCGCGCTCAACCTGTTTTCGCCGCGCGCCCGGGGCATTATCGATGGGCGCGCATATTGTCTCACCGGCCTGACCGCCATGCCTGATGCCCGCTCCAACGCCCCCGTGGGCACGGCGCTCGAATGGTCCGAACACGGCGTTATGGTGCGGACGGCCGAGGGCATCGCCCACGTGACCGTGGCGCCGCTGCCCTGACCGTCTCGCGCGCTTGTAACATCTTCGCGTCGTCCACGGTTGGCGCCCGCGCCAGTTGCAGCCGCTCATACTTCGGGTGCTTGCCGGGGACGCGACGTCAGGCCGGGCGCTGCTCACCAGAGTCACCAGCGCTCGATCGGCCCGACGCCCTGATCGCGCCGCGCCGCTCGTGCCGGCGGTGCGCCGGTTGGCTATTTGCCGCAGTTGGCGCATACTGTGATGTACAGGGTGGACCCGGCCTCTTTGAGCTGATTGCGGTGATTGCGACAGGAGTGCGATCGTGGCCGTTCCATTCATGAACTCTGACGACGACAGTATGTCGAATTATTCCCCTATGAGCCAGGCGCCCGCCAGTAGCAGCAAAAGCCCCACGGTTACGGAACCGCGCGGCGAACGGCCACGTCACGATCCGCAAGCCGCGAGCAGCATGATGATTCGCCCCGGCACAAACATCGTGAGTTGGGATCTTCAGCATGTCGGGCGGGTACGCCGCGTCGAGACCGATCCGGCAACGGGTTTGCCCGCGCGCCTCATTGTGCAGAGGGCGACGGGCGCCACGACCGACATCTGCATCCCTATCCGCTTCATCGAGCGAATCCTGGCCGGCGAAGTGTATCTCAGTCTGTCGCTTGAGCAACTCAACGAGGCGCTCTAGCGCGGGACGTAGACTGCGGTCTACGTCTAAACATCATAGCTTTCGGCGTGGTCCGCGGCCCACGCGACTGCGTGCCGTTAGATTAAGATGCCGCGTTCCTCGGCAAGCTCATACGCTTGCTGGGCCGTCAGCCCGATGAGGTCCGCGTCGGGAAGCGCCACGTCATCCACGCACGTGCGAAACAACACCGCCCGGCTGCCATCGCTCATGGTAGCATCGACATCCACGATCGAAACCGCGGCCGCGTGCGTCTCCAGCACGGCCCGCGTATGCATGCGCAGCACGGAGACGACAGTGCGTGGCGTTTGACCCATCAATTGATGGCTCCCTTCGTCGAAGACTTGTCCCACGGTAGTACGAACAACATGCAGGCCAGGGAAAGCGAACGAACGTGCCACGCCCATCATACGTGCGGGCGCCCGTCAACCAGCGCACTGCTTGGGCTTCACGCTGAAAAGAACGCCATTGCTCGTGGATAAACCGATTTCGAGTATAGCACGCAATCCGGGATTTGTGCGGACGCGCGGCGGCAGCCCACCCGATCCAGCGCGTGGCAGCATGCTTGCCGCGGTTTCCCGTGCGGTGACGATACGGTGTGACTCCTTAACGCATATTCGGGCAGAATAGTGAGCAAGGAAGTCAATCGCCTAGATATGGCATCGACGCGCGGCGGAAACGCTCCGCTCGACGCGGAATACGACCTGCAATCACGCCCACTCGGGAATCATCAGCATGTCAGGGAGCGGCCACATGAGTATAAATGTTAGACCAGGTGAGGATGAGGGAGGCCAGAACGCCAGGACGCTCCATGCCTGGCAAGAAGCGACAGCCGAGTTGTCGCAACTGGAAGCGGCGGCTCGTCTGGCGCGCGCCGCGCTCCTGCGGGTACGCGGGCAGGTAGACCAGCATGAGGCGGCGTGCCACGATCTGCGGGAATATTTCGCGACGCTGAGGGATCAGGCGGCTGCGCGGCCTGTGGCCCTGGAGGATATGCGCCGGCGCACCGCCGCCTGGGATCAACTGCGGGCGCAAGCGGAGGCCCATGCCACCTCACGGCGGCGCTTGATCGAGACCAGCGTGCAGTTGGCGCAATCCGAGAAGCGGCTCGCCGAGCTGCAGGCCGCTGTCAATCGCATCGCAGGCGAAGCCTCCTGAGCGCCCCGCGGCATTACGCCGGCTAGGACACGGCGGCATCGAGCATCACCCGCGCCATCGCGCGCAGGTCGTCGATGTCGAACGGCTGCCGCGGCACTGTATACCTGAATCGGCACAGTTCCTCTCGGCGCGTGTCGAGCGTCCTGGTGTTGGCCGAGCAGACGATCACCGGCACGCGGGCCAGGTCCGCGTCGCAGTTCATCCCTCTGTCGACATAAACGCTGATCGACCACGGGCGATCACCGCCTCAGCGCTCTTGACGTCTTCCCAGCCCCGCACCTCAACATTCTTTCCTTCCAGGTCCTTATACGTCCAAAAGAAGTTCTCAATCTCCGTCAGCACCTCTGGCGCCACATCGTGCAATTTTTTTATGCGATCAAGGCGCGGGTCGCCGGCCGTGACACCCAGGATCTTGCAATCGTCCTCCCCCTTGTCATGGAGCCGCAAGACGCCCAATAACCTCGCCGCAACCAAGCACCCCGGGAAGACCGGTTCGTCCGCGAGCACCAATATGTCCAGCGGATCGCCGTCCGGTGCTTTGGTTTCGGGGATGAAGCCGTACTGCGTGGGGAAGACCACAGAGGCATAGAGCACCCGATCCAGATACATACGTTTCCGCACGGGGTCGTATTCATATTTGTTTCGGCTCCCCATTGGGATCTCAATGAACGCTTCAACCAGCTCCTCATGCTTGGACATCGTATGCTCTCCTTCGCTGCCGGATGGCCATGTGTAAGCCGTGCCGGGCAGTATCGTTATCGCCCTTCAGGCGCTTGCGCGTATCGCCGGTGGGCCACCCGCCTGTTGATCCTCACGCTTGTCGGCCGCCTGGCCGGCCGGCCAAAAGAAGGCCATGTACAGCAACCCGCAGAGGCTGGCGCCCAGGAACGGCCCTACCCAATATACGACGTGGTTCGGCCAATAGTTCGACGCCAGGGCAGCGCTGAGCGAACGCATCGGATTCATCGAGGCTCCCGTCCGCGGGCCGCCAATCAGGATGTCGGCAAAGACGATCATGCCGACGCCAAAGCCCGCGATAGGAGGGTGACGCGGGTCCAGGGTCGTGCCAAAGATAGCCAGCAATAGAAGGGCGGTGAGGGTCGCCTCCACAAATATTCCATTCGCCACGCCTACCCCGGGCCGCAAGAAGTTGGCCCCCGCGTGTACCGGTCCCCATACGGCCTGGGGGAAGAATCCGTGCAGCATCAGGGCAGCGAAAACGGCGGCAAGCAACTGGGCCGGCCAGAAGACCAGGGCCGTGCGCAGGTCGATAATCCGGGTGATTAGCAGGGTAAACGTGACTGCCGGGTTGAAGTGCGCGCCGGAGACGTGACCGAGTGCGGCGATCAGCATCGCCAACACCATGCCATGGGCGAGGGCATTGCCCACCAGACTCACGTCACCACGCGTGGCGTGCTGCTCGATCGCCAGCGACGCCGCCGCGAAATAGTAGAGCGTGCTGCCCACCACTTCACCCAGCGCCTTCCGCAATAGCGCGCGGTCCATGTCCATCCTCGCTCCTCCGGACGCGGACTATCTTGGCCCCACATTTGATCCTTCCATGGGAAACATTAACGGTCAATGCACGTGCGTTCACTGCCGCTGGATTGTCGAGCGACCACTACCGCGCTACTTCGCCACGACAACCCGCGAAGTTGTTTGTTCGCGGTACGCGGACCGGTCCCGTGTCCAAGCATTGAGCCGTCGGAGGCGTGTCCTCAGGGATGCGGGACTCCCAACACTCGCTCGAGCAACGCGTGGATGCGCCCGACCGGCGCCGTGGCCAGGCCGATCACGCCGTCGGCCGCGCCGTAATAGAGGTGGTACAGCCCCTCGCGCTCGATCAATCCCGTGGCGAAAACCACGTTCCCCACCGGTCCCGACAACTCATATGCGGTCCGCGGCGAAAAGATCGGGTCAGGATGACGGTACAGCACGCGAGTCGGGTCGTCGCGGTCGAGCACCGCCAGTCCGGTGCGGTAATGTCGACGATTCCCCTGGGCGTGGTAGTGCTCGTTGGCGTGGTAGATCAGCAGCCAGCCCCAGGGCGTCTCGATCGGCGGCGGTCCCGTGCCGATCCGCTCGCCCTCCCAGGTGCCCGCGATCGGATCGAGCACCGTCCGCGGACACGACCACAGGCGCAAGTCGGGCGAGCTGCTCACCTGTATGGAAGGGTAGTTCCGCAGTAGCACGTGATAGAGACGGCCAATGCGGTGCGGAAAGAGCACGCCATCCTTCGCCTGAAGGCCCGCCAGCAAGGGCCGCTCGTCCGCCAGAGTTGTGGCGCCGTCCGCCCGCGCCAGCGCCATGCGCATGCGAAAGGGCGCCGGCTCCCAGGCGAGCGGCACGCTGCCCACCGGTTCGACCGACACCTTCGTATAGACCGCCCACAATATGCCCTCATTCCAGGTCAGTCTGGGGTCCTCGACGCCCAGCCGCGCCTCACCGTCACCAGGCGGCGCCTCATAGAGGAAGACGCGCCGCGTGAACCGGCGGCCGTCTTCGCTCCAGGCCACGCCAAAACGGCTGATGCCGTCGCTGCCGACTGCCCTATATACCATCGCGACACGCCCATCCACCATGGCCACGCCGGGATTCAGTACGCCGCGGGCCTCCCACCAGGTATCGCCCGGTACGAGGATCGGGTTGCTCGAATCACGTACGAAAAGCTCCTCGGCGGCCTCCGTTGTGCCATTGCACGGTGTCAATACACGCATCAAGCCGCCTCACGTGCGCTAAAGTGGCCCCCGATCAATGGACACCGCGGACAAGAACGGACTCGTGCAAGATCAAGTGACGTAATCTGCCATCCGACCGCGGTTCGAGGCCCGGCATAGTAGGCCATGCCGGTGGAGAAAGCACGGGCAGGCGGCGCGTTCGGCATGGACGCCGCGTGCACGTGAGGATGGTACCCCTACGACAACGTGGGCCAAATACGCGTGTCCGGCACTGGGCGGTACTCTCCGCTAGTCGGGTGCGCCTCATAGTACCCGCGCGGCCCACTGCCGGCAATCGCCTCCAGGGCGTCCACGGTATCGTCGATATCGGCGTAGCTCGTACCCAGGCCCATGCTGAGACGGATCGCGCCAGTCGAGGAAACGCGTGGTCCGCATCCCGACGCCGCGTCGGCCTCATCGTGATCGAGATTCATCAGATGTTGGAGCAGTGGATGCGCGCAGAAGCTGCCGGCCCGCACGCTAATGCCATGCTCGGCACTCAGGATCACCGCGAGCTTGCCGGGATGGTAGCCCGCCAGGTTGAAGGTCAAAACCCCAATATGGGGCTGCGTGTGATCCCATACCGTATACAGCTCAATGCCATCGATAGCGGAGAGGCGCTCCCAGGCATAGGCGTATAACGCGGCCTCCTCCGCCGCCAGCCGCTCCATGCCAAAGGCCGCCAGCGCCTCGCATGCCGCGCCCAGGGCCACGGCGCCGACCAGGTTGGGCGTGCCGGCTTCGTGCCGCTCCGGCACACCCTTCCACACCACGTCCTCAAGGGTCACGGACTGCACGGCTCCCCCGCCATGGACCACGGGCGGCGCCGCTTCCAGCCAGTCCCGCCGGCCAATCAGCACGCCGGCGCCGAACGGCGCGTAGAGCTTGTGGCCCGACATGGCAAGATAATCGAGATCGAGGGCCGCGA
>JANWHV010000143.1 GCA_025450255.1 Chloroflexota bacterium
GAGACGGACCACACGGCCGCCCCTGCCCACGCCCAGCGCGCGCGCGCACTCACGAGATCCGGCTGCCGAAGTCTCCTGTTGACACCGAGACGACGCCGAAACTATCATGTCGCTTGTCCCACCGGCCACAGCCGTCCGATCGGCGCGATCTCCGGGCACGTCGACGAGCGTTGAACGAGTTCACGCGGGCAGGCCGGCAGGCGCCGCGCACCCGGCCCGTCGCCCAACCCGGTAGAAGCGCCGGCCGGCAGGAACTTCTGGTGCGGGTCATGGCCGCGGCGGGGTTGGGGAGTAGCAGCGCGTGAGAGATCAAGGCGCCCGCTCATGGCGGATCTAGGCCAGGCCGGGTCTGTCGAGCCGGCCTTGAAGGTCACGGGACTGAGCAAGGCTTTCGGCGGTATCGTCGCGCTCGACAACGTGGATTTCGCGGCGTCCCCCGGCGAGGTCCACGCGCTCATCGGCGAGAACGGCGCGGGCAAGAGCACGCTGATCAAGGCCCTTACCGGCGCCATCCGCGCGGATTCGGGCGAGATACGCCTGAACGGTAAGCCGGTCACCCTGCACAATCCGCGGCAGGCGCGCGCGGCGGGTATCGGCGCCGTGTTCCAGGAACTGTCGCTGATCCCGGACCTGACGGTCGCCCAAAATGTCTGGTTTCGCCGCGAGGACCGTACCCCACTTCGCACCATCTCGGCGCGAAGTCTGCGGCGGCGCACGAACGAATTGTTCGCGGAGCTGAAGCTGCCGCCCATCGATCCCAATCGCGAAGTGCGCGGCCTTCCGGTCGCCGAGCGGCAGTTGATCGAGATTGCCAAGGCCATCTCGCAGCGCCCGCGCATCCTGATCCTCGACGAGGCGACCTCGGCCTTGTCGCCGCGTGAAGTGACATGGCTGCTCGATTTGTGCAAGCGACTGGCCGCCATGGGGACCACGGTGATTTCTAGATCGCACCGTCTGGGTGAGGTGCGCGAAGTTGCCGACACCTGCACCGTGTTCCGCAACGGCAGGCACGTGGGGACGCAGCCAATGCGCGAGCTGAACGATGACCAGATTGTGGGCATGATGCTGGGCCGGGTGCGTGACCGCCTGTATCCTGACCGGAAAGCAACGGCCACCGAGCGGGTCCTGCTTTCCGTGCGCAACTTGCGCTATGGCGTACGCTTGCGCGATGTGTCATTTGACTTACATGAAGGAGAGATTCTAGGGATTGGCGGCCTGCAGGGCCAGGGTCAGGCGGAGCTGGTGCTCTCGTTGTATGGCATTCACCGCTTCCAGGGGACCGTCGAGATCAACGGGCGCCGGGTGCGTATCGCCAACCCGCGCGATGCCCTGGCGGCGGGTATCGGCCTGGCGCTGGTGCCCGAGGATCGGAAGAATCAGGGATTGCTGCTTCCCAAGCCGATCCGCGAGAATATCGTGCTGCCCATGCTGTCGCACATTTCGCGCCTAGGCTTTCTTGACAAAAAGGCGGAGCGGGCGCTGGCCCACGGCGCCATGCGGCAGCTCAACGTCGTGGCCCGCGGCATGGAGCAACCGGTCGGCAACCTCTCGGGTGGCAATCAGCAGAAGGTGGTAATCGCCAAATTGCTGCAGACGCGGGCGCATATCCTGCTCCTCTACGATCTCACCCGCGGCGTGGATGTTGGCACCAAGGCCGATATCTTCCAGTTGATGCGCGACCTCGTGGCTCGCGGCTATGCAATTCTGTTCTACTCCACCGATATGCAGGAGTTGATCCATGTCGCCGACCGCATTATCGTGCTCAGCGACGGCACGGTCACCGCGACGCTCGATGGTGAGGCGATGACCGAAGAACAGATCCTGCGCGCCTCTATCGTGCCGATGGCAAACGCAAAGGCTGCCATATGAAACCAATCGAAGCACGGATGAGCACCGACCCAGTCGATGTACCATCGTTCGCCGATGCTCGCCGGTGGTCTCGCGCGGGGCTGTCCGAGGCCATGCTCGAATGGTTCCGCGGTGGCGCCGTTCTCGCGCTCACGCCATGGATCATCTTGATCGTTCTGGTTGTGCTGTACGCATCGAGACAGGCGGGAGTGTACACCCTGAACGAGCTGAACATCTTCACCGGCGAAACGCTTACGCTGATTTTGATTGGCTTTGGCCAGACTCTTGTGATTGTCTCAGGTGGAATCGACCTCTCAAGCGGCGGCTTGCTGAGTCTGGTCACATCGTTAGCCGCTACAAGGATAGCGGGGCTTCACTTCAGCAGCGGCGGCGCCGAGATGTGGCTGGTAATGGCCGTGCTGATCGCCGGATCGACCCTGGCGGGCGCCGCCAACGGCTTCTTAATCGCGGTCACGCGCATGCAGCCCTTTATCGTCACCCTGGCGACGTCGTCGGTCTTCGGCGGGGCGGCGCTATGGGTATTGCCGACGAACGGCGGCACCATACCCCAGGAGTGGGTAACCTTCGGCAACGACCTATGGTTAGGAGTGGCCACGTCGGTGTGGCTGCTCGTCGTGCTCGTGGGATTCTGGCTGATCTTTAGGCGGACCAGACTGTGGTTTGAGATCAGATCGGTGGGATCCAGCCAGGAAGCCGCTTTCTTGTCGGGCGTGCCCGTCATACGCACCATCATCACCACATACGCTCTATCTGGCCTCTTCGCGAGCCTGGCGGCACTCTATTACATCACGCAGTCCGATTCCGGAAACCCCACGGTCGGGCCGGAGTACATTCTGACCTCGGTCATCGCGGTTGTGCTGGGCGGTACGGCGCTGATCGGTGGACGCGGCGGCTTTGGCGGCACAATTGCCGGCGCCTATATTCCAACCCTGATCGGCAGCGTGATCTTCATCTATGGCATAGACAGCAATTGGCAGATATTGCTTGAGGGCGTACTGCTGATATTTGCCGTCATGCTCAACGTACTGGCCGCTTATCTTGTACGTAGGCGGGCCGTGTCGTGAGTACGCAGCCCGCTCCGCCGATTGGCCCGGCTGCTGCCGCGTCGGCCAACATTCCCCGCAAAGCGTGGGCCGCGGCCAATGGACGCCATCGTTCCATCGTGCTCGCATATTGTATCGCGATCGCGATGTTTCTCATTACCAGTGCCTTCACGCCTGGATTCGCGTCGCCCACGCACATCAAGGCACTGCTGATAGAATCGTCATTCATCGGTATCGTCGGTTTGGGACAGACGTTTGTAATCATTGGCGGCGGCGTGGATTTGTCGATTCCGTTTGTGCTCTGCGCGTCGGGCATCGTGATGACGATTCTCAGCGGTGGGAACAATGGGCCGCTGATCTGGGTTATTCCGGTGCTTCTCGTTCTGGCCGCGTTCGTCGGCCTGGTGAACGGCATCGGCATCGCCGTACTTGGCATCTCGCCGATCATCATGACGCTTGGCATGAACGTGATCGTGGAGGGCGTGCTGTTGGTGTACCTGGGCGGGCAGCAGGCATCGAGGTCGCCTCCGTTGGTGGTTGACTGGACCTTTAATTCGATTGGACCGCTGCCGATCAACACGCTGATTTGGCTGGTGCTGGCGACCCTCGCTACCGCCACCTTGAGCTGGACGACGTTTGGGCGCCGCCTGTATGCCGTAGGCACGAGCCGCATTGTCGCGCAGTTTTCCGGCGTGAACGTGGCGCCGATCACGATCGCTACCTATGTGATTTGCGCGGTTGCCGCAGCCATAGCGGGCATCCTGTATACGGGATATGTCGGCCAGCCCTATCTGGGCATGGGCGATCCCTACCTGTTCGCGTCGGTCGCGGCGGTCGCCGTGGGAGGCGCGCCATTGATCGGGGGCAGCGGCCACTACATTGGGACCATTGCCGGCGCGCTTGTGCTGACGGTGCTGGCCGACCTCTTGCCGATCTTGAACCTCGATCCCGGCGCCCTGCAGATAGTGTATGGCATAACTATCCTGGTTACCGTGGCAGCGGCAACCGTGCGGCTGCGGTCAGGCGCGCAATAGCGCGCATCGTGGCCGGGACGTAGCCCAAGCCGACGCCGCGCTAGCCATGGGGTCCGGATGTTCTGGTGCGGTCAATTACCTACATGAACGAGAAACAGGCGGAGGGCTAACGGCTCTCCGCCTGTTCATGTGCGGTGTGACTGATCGCTCGGCCCGCGGTTAGCGGGTCACTGGCGACACCTTCAGTGATTGCGTGCCTTGCTCAATGCTTAGAGCTTTCCAGTGTTGGCCTCCAGGGGGGTGACATTGGCCCAGGGCGGCGAAACAGGCAGGGTCAGGGTTCCGGCCATGTTGGGGTAGGCGTTGACGCCGAGCTTGATCTGAATGCCCTTGACCTTGGTGCCTGGAATGGTGCATTGGATGTTGCAATAGGGCGGGAGCTGGTCATGCACAAACGTAGCGGTCTTGCTGATCTTGCCGTCCAGCGCATCGACCGCGTATTTCATGGCCAGTCCGCTCAACCACGTCTGATTGACGCCGATCAGACAGGGGATGTGGTTCGTTACGCAGCTTTGCATGGTCTCGTTGAAGTTTGCGGCGGTCATCGCGACCGGTTTTTGGCCGGCTGCCTTCAGCGCCGCGATGGCGCCGACACCGTATCCGCTTGACATCAGGCCGTCAATGTGAGGATGCGCGGTCAACAACGCCGCGACCGCCGACTGCTCTGGGCCAAGTGCGTAGAGGCCCGCGTAGTAGCCGACGACATGGATACCAGGAAATTTGGAGTATATCTTGTTCCAGATTGCAATCGCCCCTACTGAAAGCGGCGCTCCAGGCAAGCCGCGATCGATGAAGAGATTTCCCTTACCGTGCAGCGTGGAAGCCATCCACTCGGCCGCCCAGGGTTGCTGAAAGTTTTGCCCGCTATCGAACTTCCACGCGCATGGGGCGGTCACCACCTGATCGAACGACATCATGATGATGCCCTGCGCGCAACCCTTCGCAATCGTCGAGTTGAGCGCGTCATTTGAGCCGGCGTCGATCAGGATGGCATCTGGATGCGTCTGGATGATGTTGTTCAGCGAAGCAATTTGTGCCTGTACCGTATTGTCGACGTTCACGATATGGAGGTCTACGCGGCCCTTGTCGGCCCCGATCTGGGTGAGGATCTGTGCCTCGTGCTCCATCTGGACGCGCCAGTCGTTGCCGAGGTAATTGTTGGAAAGATAAATCGTGTACTTCTTCGCGTGCGCCGGCGCCGCGGCGGACTGGCTTGCGAACGCCGAAGGGACGAGAAGTAGGCCTACCAGTGCCGCGGAGAACGCGCTGAACCTCTTTGAACCACGCATAGAACCCCCTGGCCATATACTCGCGCTCGATGCGCGACCGGTCTTGAAAGCCAGCGTCACTAAAGAATGACGGCGAACATGGCTGTTCCCACCGCCCAATTTCCCGTCGTGCTCGCGC
>JANWHV010000144.1 GCA_025450255.1 Chloroflexota bacterium
CGCAATCAAGCGCGATGGCGTGGCGGCATACAAGAGCGCGCGTGCCGGACTACGGGTGGATATGGCGCCGCGGGCGGTTGCCGTCCATGCGATAACTCTGCTGCGCTTTAACGAAGTCCCTGAGCGTGTGCAGACTGCATCCGGGATCATGGTAACCGCCGAGGCTGACGTGTTGATTCACTGCGGCAAGGGGACGTATATTCGAGCCATAGCCCGCGATCTGGGGGCGATGCTCGGTTGTGGCGCTCACTTATCGGGATTGAGACGCCTGGCAAGTGGCGGTTTTACGACCGCGGACGCGGTCTCGATAGAAACGCTCGACATTGAAGTCAATGCGAACGGCCCCGCGGCAATTGAAGCACGCTTGCGCAGCGCAGACCACGCGGTATCAAGTATGCCCGCGCTGCTGGTGACCGACGATACGGCATGTGGGATAGGCATGGGCCGGACGTTTCAGATCCCCGTGCCAGGCCTGGTTGGTCAAGCCCGTGTTTATGACGCGCGATCGCGGCTGCTCGCGCTCGCATCCTGTGAGTTCGAGACCGCGACGACTTCGCGGGTTCATCCGGACAAGGTATTCGTTCACGCTGGAGTTCAGTGATGGAAGTGGCCCGATCGTTTGAGACGATTCGCTTCACCGAGGCCGCGCTGCTGACTATAGGGACGTTTGACGGCGTTCATCGCGGCCATCGATATTTGCTTGAGCAAGCGCGCGAACGAGCAAAAGAGCACCACTATGGTCTCGTCATCGTAACCTTTGACCCGTGCCCGGCGGTGGTGCTTCGGCCGGCGCTGGGCCGCTATCAACTCACGACGGCGGAACAGAAGCTTACATTACTTGGAGCCCTGGACCCAGCCGTCGTCGCCATGCTGGATTTTACTCCTCAGCTCAGCTACCTCAGCGCCACGGAATTTATGGATGCGCTGGAGGCTCGGCTTGACTTACGAGAGCTGTGGTTCGGCGAGGATTTTCGCTTTGGTCGCGGCCGAGGCGGAGACCTGCAAATGCTGGTGGAGCGCGGCCGGGAATCGGGGTTCTCGCTGCACGTCGTTAGCCGGCGCATGGAGGACAAGAAGAGCATATCCAGCTCGCGCATTCGGCAGGCCCTGAGCACTGGAGATGTCGAGGGCGCCATCCCATTGCTTGGCTATCCGTTCAACCGTTCCGGCTCGGCGGCCACCGCATGCGCCTGGTCAGAAGAGATGCATACCGCCGCGTGCTATACGATTGCGCCGCATCTGGCGTTGCCCGCCGACGGCATATATGCCGTGGTTGCTACCGGTCCGGCGGGGAACGCGCGGACGGTGGCGGAGGTCCGCGGCGGAGATCCCGTTCATCAAATACTGGTCCGAGCATCGGAAGCGCCCGATGCCGTGATGACGATCGAGTTTATTCGGCGCCTTTGCACGGCGGACGACTATCGCGAGCGCCCGAGGCTTTGGCTCGATCAGGCCAGTGAGTTACTGCACGACTGGCAGCGCCCCGAGTACGGGCCAAGCGGGCACTATTAGACGGAAGTCCGGTCAGTGTCCGCAGGCGCATCCGCCGGCGCCGCCACAACAACCGCCACCGGCCGGCTCGCTGGCGCTGAATGACTGTTCGGTCTCTCCACCGATGCTTGCGAAGCTGGATACGAGCTTACGCACCTCGGTACTGTGACAGTCTCGGCACACGATGCCATCGGTGCTCATCCTGTGCGGAACAAACAGCTCAAATTTCTTCGTGCAATCGCTACACTGATATTCGTAGACAGGCATGGACGCCTCCAAAGATCGCTAACAGGACTTCACTATTATGGTAACGCGTTCCTTAACCCCCGCCAACCTGGACGACCACGGACTAACGGACGCGACAAGACGGGTTGAGGCGATCGAGGCGACCCTGGGATTCGCGTTTTACGACCGCTCGTTGTTGTTGCAGGCGCTATTGCACAAATCGGCGGTTATCGAACGACAGCGTGACGGCGATCCAGAACCCTCCCTGCCCTCGAACGAGCGCCTGGAGTTCCTCGGTGACGCGATACTGAGCATGCTCGTGGCGCGCTATGCGTTTGACGTATTCCCCGACTATGATGAAGGTCGCCTGACGGAAGTACGGTCCGCATTGGTCCGACGGTCAACGCTGGGATTGCTCGCGGAGGCGATCGACCTGGGGTCGAGCATGTACATGGGGCGCTCCGAACGGAAAGCAGGCGGGCGCGGTCGGATGACGGTGCTTGCCGAGGGTCTCGAAGCGCTCGTCGCCGCTATCTATCTCGATCGAGACCTTGACTGTGCTGGACGCTTTGTCGTCGGCCTGCTTCGAGACCGCGTACATGAGCTATTGCATCGCGCGGACTCACTGAACGCCAAGTCGCGATTGCAGGAGTTTGCTCAGACGCATCTAAAGATCATCCCGTCGTATACGTTGATCTCAAGCAACGGACCCGCGCACGACACGAGATTTACGGTTGAAGTAACCATGGGTCTATACCGCGCCCGCGGCCATGGGACATCCAAGCAGGGCGCGGAGCAGCATGCCGCTCTTACGCTGCTCAACACCGTGCCACGGGATCCTGGCACCGACGACCATCGTTCGGATTCGACGGGCGTGGCCCTGGATGGCGAGCAGCATGTCGACGCCTGACGAAACAGACGGCCAGGCTACTGAGGGTCGCGCGGCTGAACCGTGTCAGCTTTCACTTTTCGATGTCCCCTATGCGGATCCGGGACATGGTGATGGCCTCGACGGCGCGAACGCGGCTATCGAATCCTCGCCTGGGCCCGAAGATGCATCGGCCGCTAACACCGCATTGGACGCCGAACGTACGGCCATGGCGACGGGTGGCGCCGTGTCTCCCGAGGCACGGGTTCAACCGCAGGCAGCGACGCTGAAGGCGGCGATCGAGGAGTACAAGCAGTACCTCGCGGCAATGAATCGGTCCAAGCACACCCAGGACAGCTTTGGCCTGGATCTCAAACTGCTGTTGGAGCATCTGGGCGATGTGCGTATCGAAGCGATAGCAGAGCGCGATCTGCGGTCGTTTATCAGCTGGGTGCGGCTTCAGCGGCATAACAGCGCAACGTCGGTGCGCCGCAAAGTCGCCAGCCTTAAGGCGTTTTTTTCATACCTGCGTCGAGAGCGAGCCATCCCTAGCGATCCGTCGCTGCGCCTGATTTATCCGGAGATCTATCCCGCTCTGCCTGAATTTCTGGAGGACGCGCAGGTTTCCGCGTTACTGGAAGCGGTCGAGGAACAGCAATCGTGGCATGCGCTTCTGCGACTGATGTTGGAAACCGGCCTCAAGCGAGACGAAGTGGTGGCCCTCGGCCGGAGCGACGTTAATCTCATAACCTTGGGTGGCAGCTACCTGGTGGTGCGTGAGACGCAACAGGCGAAGCGGCTGCGATCGAGGCGGCTGGAAATCAGCGACGATGTCGCGGCGCTGCTTGCCGAGTTTCTGGCCGCCGAACCAGTAAGAGAGCATTTTTTCGACATATCGCCACGCGGCGTCAATTTTATCGTGGAGACCAGCGGCAAGCGGGCCAAGCTTGTGACGCGAGGCAGCAAGCTGACACCGCAAATCCTGCGCGAAACATTCGCGGTGCGGCAAATGCGCTCAATGGTAGAGCGAGAGGACGCGCTGCGCGCGGCGGGACATAGCGAGGACTCGCTTCAGAATATTGTCGATGCGCACGATATCGGCCTGCTGCGGATGCTCGGCCTGCAAGAAGAAACGGAGTCGGCAAAGAAATATAGAAAGCTGGTCCGCGGTTGGAGCACGCCGACGCGACCGTAGCGTTGCCGGCCAAGCCAGGCGCGGAGTCTCGCGCCTGGGCAAAAGCATTAGCTACCGTTAGGGCCTACGCCCGCCAACGCGTCGAGTATGGTCTCCGCAATGTGCTGCTTGGCGCCGAGGGGCACTTCGATGGGCTCCCGACCCGGTTTGCATAGCCATACATGGTTCATATCGCTGTCAAAGCCCGCGCCCGGTTCGGAGACATCGTTCGCCACAAGCATGTCCGCTCGTTTCGCGGCAAGCTTTGACGCGGCATACGCCATAAGGTTGTCCGTCTCCGCCGCGAAAGCGACCACGCGCAATCCGGGCGGCCGGTTGAGTGTTGCCAAGATGTCCACGGTGGGAATCAGCAGCAATTGCACATCCGCGCCCTTCCTCTTGATCTTGCCATGCTCTTGAACCGCGGGCTTAAAATCGGCGACGGCAGCGGCCATCACGAGGGTATCGCCGGGAGAAATCGCTGCCTGGATCGCGGCGAACATCTCGTCGGCGGTGGCAACGCGCACCAATGTCGCGCCGGGCGGCGGAGTTATTTTCGTGGGACCGCTGACAAGGGTAACCGCCGCGCCGCGCCGCGCCGCCGCCTCGGCTATGGCGTAGCCCATTTTGCCTGAGCTGCGGTTCGACAAATAGCGCACGGGGTCGAGGGCTTCGTGCGTCGGGCCGGCGGATACGACGAACCGTTGGCCGGCGAGATCCCGGCGCCAGCGCATTTCCCTGAGAATGGCGGCAACAATATCGTTCGGCTCAGCCAGACGACCTTCTCCGCTGGCGCCCTCGGCGAGATAACCGATCGCCGGGCCAACAAATCGGGCGTTTCGCTCATGCAGCACGGAGACGTGCCCGCGAGTCGCCGGATGCTCCCACATCCTGGTGTTCATGGCTGGAGCAATAACCAGAGGCGCCCGGCAAGCAAGCGCCGTCGCCGTCAGCGCGCTACCAGCCAAGCCCATGGCCAGCTCGGCGATCGTATTGGCCGTCGCCGGCACGATCGCCAGCACGGCGGCTGCCTCGGCCAGGCGAATATGGGAGATATTCATCTCGGGTTGTTCGGACCATAGATCCTGAAGCACGGGATGGTGCGTAATGCTTTCAAACGAAAGCGGCGTTACGAACTTTGCCGCCCCGCTCGTCATGATTGCGCGTACTTCCAGATCGTGTTGAACGAGGGTGCTGGCCACGGACAGCGCCTTGTACGCGGCAATACTGCCGGAAACGCCCAGGACTATCATATCGCGTTCCATGCCTGCTCCCTGACGCGAAACTACTCGCCGATTGGCCCATTTACCACGTGTCCCCTATACTCATAAGGCTAACAGTGGATTACGACAATCCAACGGCGGCACATATCCGTAGTAAGGAGTGGAGGCTGTGGCCGGCAAAGGTGATGGCGAGATTCAATACCCAAGCTCAAACCTGGTTAAGTATCTGAACATCCTGGCGGCAACGCTCGGCATTATTAGTATCGTACTTGATGCGGTAGTGCCGGTGGCACAACAGGTTGGTAAGAAAAAGCAGGCAAAAGAGGGTCTGGAGCGAGCGATCACCCTGACTATCTTCCTCACTGCAATTCGCACCGTGCCGCGCGTCATTCGAGAAACCCGAAAGCTGCGCGCTCAGTTGCGAACTCCAGTGGCGATATAGCAGCCTGCAGCACAACCCGCTATGTGGGACCTGGCATGACATATGCCAGAATACACAGATAGGAATAGAGACAATGAGAGACGGTATTCATCCGACCTATTATCACGACGCCAAGGTGACGTGCGCCTGTGGAAACACGGTTTTGACAGGCTCGACGAGCAAGAGCCTGCGCGTGGATGTTTGCTCGAACTGCCATCCGTTCTATACCGGCACGCAGCGTATCGTGGATACCGCGGGCCAGGTTGAGCGGTTCATGCGGCGCCAGCGTCGTGTTGAGAAGGTGACGGCGGCCCAGCCTGCCGTGACGACTGCCGAACAACAGCCGAGTTAATGAGGGGCGGCACGCTGTGCCGCTCTCCGCGACGAGAGGCACGTCAAGCGCATTGCGACGCTTTACGTGCCTCTTGCGTGCTTCCACCTTGGGAATTCACTAGTTTCGGGCGTGAGCCGCCCTGGCGCGCGGGAGGATTTGATGAAAACGCACTACGGCGGTCAGGCGCTCATCGAAGGCGTGCTGATTCGCGGGCGGTCTGGCGTCTTCGCCGCGGTCCGCGCCCCTGATGGCCACATTGTGACGCGTGAACTGCCACTCCAGACGGCACGCCGCGGCTTCGTAGCAAAAATGCCGGTGCTGCGCGGCATAGTCGCGCTCAAGGACACCTTCGCCTTCGGCACGCAAATGCTCATGTTCTCGGCGGATGTAGCGGCCGGTGGCACCGGTGAAGCGCCGACCACGATCGGGAAGCGCGCCGTGTTCGGCGCGGCGGGCGCCGCCGCGGGGATGTTCGCGGTCCTGCCGAACGTTCTGGCGAAGCGACTTGGCAAGCGACGCCTCAGGGCCGACGGACCAGCTCAGGGCCTACGCTCCCATCTCACCGAAGGCGCCGTCCGCGTGGGGGTTCTGCTTGGTTATCTGGCGCTCATTGGTCGCCTCAAGGACGTGCAGCGGATTTTCGCGTATCACGGCGCGGAGCACAAATCGATCAGCGCACTGGAGGCAGGTGTCACGCTCGACGCTGAATCCGTACAGCAGTTCGACACGGCGCATCCGCGCTGCGGCACGGCATTTCTGCTGCAATCGATGCTCACATCGACGGCCGTCTATGCCGCGGTGGGAAACCGCACGCCGCTCGGGCGTATTGGTACAAGAGTCGCATTGATTCCTCTAGTGGCCGGATTGAGCTTTGAGGTCTTGCAATACAACGCTCAGCACCTGGATTCGGGTTTTGTCCGGGCGCTGAACGCGCCTGGCATGCTTCTTCAGCGCATGACAACGCGGCAGCCGACCGATGACCAGGTAGAAGTGGCGCTTAGCGCGCTTCGCGGCGCCATGGATATGGACAAGAAGAACGAATTATCAATAAGCGATGACTGAAAATACCATTGCCGACCGCCTGGAGGAGATTAAACGGCGATCAGACGACCTGACCGCAAAACTATCCGATCCGGCGGTATACACGAATACTGAGTTGCTAAGCACCTATGGTCGAGAACAGGCCGAGATCGGGGTCCTGACGGGCCTCGCCGATATGGTGCGCCAGATTGACGGCGATATCGCGCTGTACGCGGAGCTGGCGGAATCGGGCCTTGAAGGACCGGATCTCGACGATGCCCGGTCCGAGCTGCGCCGGCTGAAGACGGCCCGCGCCGACTGCATCGAGACGGCGCGTCAACTGTTGCTGCCAAGAGATCCGAATGATGACAAGAGCGTGATCGTCGAGGTCCGAGCGGGCACTGGCGGCGATGAGGCCGCCCTGTTCGCGTCCGAGCTTTTCCGCATGTACAACCGCTATGCCGAACGGCAGGGCTGGCTGGTGGATGTCGTCAGTTTTGCCGAAAGTGGCTCGGCTGGGACAAAGGAAGTCATCTTCGAGATCGCGGGCAAAGGCGCCTATAGCAGGCTCAAGTATGAAAGCGGCGGACATAGAGTCCAGCGCGTTCCCGTTACCGAATCGGGAGGCCGGCTGCACACGTCCATGGCAACCGTCGCCGTACTACCGGAG
>JANWHV010000145.1 GCA_025450255.1 Chloroflexota bacterium
CCGACCCGGCTCATCCATATCGACCTTGATCCGTACGAAATCGGCAAGAATTATCCCACCGAGATCGGGATCGTGGGCGATGCCCATGCCACCCTGGAAGATCTGCTGGTGGCGCTCCGCGACCTCCGCCCGCCACGCGATTATCGAACAACCCCCTACTTCGCGCACATTCAGGATCTCAAGCGCCAGTGGGACGAGGCGCTCCGCCCCACCAGGGAAAGCACCGCCAGTCCCATGGCCATCTCGCGGGTGCTGGCGGAGGCGCGGCGGGTGCTGGACCGCGACGCCATCGTGGTTACCGGCGCCGGCAATCCGCAAAGCCAGATCTTCACTGAGTTTCCTGTCTATGGCCCGCGCCAACACATCACGCCCGGTGGCTTTTCCGCCATGGGTTTCGAGGTGCCTGGAGCGATTGGGGCCAAGCTGGCGGCGCCAAACCGCCAGGTAATCACCATCACCGGCGACGGCGGCTTCTTGCAGACCGTGCAGGAGCTGGCGATGGCCGCCCAGTACGACATTCCCGCCGTCTTCCTGGTGTGCAACAATAATGGCTGGGAGTGCATCAAGAATCTGCAGACGCATCAATTCGGCCCCGATCGGGTGATCGCCACCACCTTCAAGAAGCGTGACGGCACTCCGTTCTCGGCCAACCTGGCCCGTGTGGCCGAGGGCATGGGCTGCCACGCCGAACGGATCGAGCACCCCGAACAGGTCGGCCCCGCCCTCCGCCGCGCCTTCGGCAGCGGCCGTCCTGCAGTGGTGGAAGCCTTGTGCAGCCAGGAGCAGCCATGGAATGGACTGACCACCACCGGCTGGTGGGATGTGACCGTTCCCGCCTACCACGAGGACGCGCGCGCCCGCTACGAGGCCGCGCGCAAGGAGGAGTCGCTGACGTGACCACCAGAGGCGATCTTGGTATCGCGGTAATCGGAGCCGGACGGATCGGCGCCCTCCACGCGCTCAACCTGGCCCGCCACACCGCGAATGCTCACCTGCCGTGGGTGGCCGACGTGGATCTCGCGGCGGCCACGCGCGCGGTCGAGGCGGCGGGGGCGGGACGAGCGACCACCGATGTGGAGGAGATCCTGGGCGACCCGGCGGTGGACGCGGTGGTGGTGGCCTCGCCCACCGATACGCACGCGGCGATTATGGTGGCGGCGGCCCAGGCGGGTAAGCATATCCTCTGTGAGAAGCCGATTGCCCTCACCCTCGAGGCGACCCGCGCGGCCATCGACGCCGTGTCGAGCAGTAGGCTGTGCGTTCAGATCGGCTTCAATCGCCGCTTTGATCCGCCGTTCGCCCAGGCAAGGGAAGCCATCGCCCGCGGCGATATCGGCGAACCCTGGATCCTCAAGCTGGTGGGGCGAGACCCGCGGATCGCCCCCCTCGGCTATCTGCGGGCCAGTGGCGGCCTATTCAAGGACCAGGCGATCCATGAGTTCGATTGTGCCCGCTGGCTGATGGACCGCGAGGTGGAAGAGGTCTACGCCGCCGGTTCGGTGCTGGTGGAACCAGCGCTGGCCGAGCTTGGCGATGTGGACACGGCGCTGACCACGCTGCGCTTCCAGGGAGGAGCGCTGGGCCTGGTAGACAATTGCCGCCAGGCGGTCTACGGCTATGACGTGCGGGCGGAGATCCATGGCTCGGCGGGGAAGCTGCTGGTCGGCTACGAGGGGCGGACGGCGGTGACGCTCCTGACGCCCAACCGGGCCTCGCATGATCATACGGACTGGTTTCTCGAACGCTTCGCCGATGCCTACCGGGCGGAACTGGCGGAGTTCGTCCAGTGCGTCGTCACCGGCTCGCCCCCGCGAGCGACGGCCGAGGACGGCTACCAGGCGCTCCGTATTGCCGTCGCCGCCGGGCGCTCGCTGCGTGAGCGGCGCGCGGTCAGACTGGAAGAGGTGCATGATGGCTAAGACAGTGCGCGTCGCGGCAATCGGCGTCGGCCGGCTGGGCGCCTTGCACGCGCGAAACCTGGCCACCGCCATCCCCGGAGCCGCCCTGGCCATGGTCGTGGACAGTGACGGCCAGGCCGCGCGACGGGTCGGGGAGGCGCTTGGGGTGCCGCACCACACGGACCTCGATGCCGCGTTATCGGACCCGACCATCGACGCGGTGGCGATCAGCACCGCCAGCGACGCGCACCCGGCCCAGATCATAGCCGCCGCCCAGGCCGGCAAGGCCATCTTCTGCGAGAAGCCGCTGGCGCTCTCGCTGGCCGATGCCGACCAGGCGCTGGAGGCGGTGAAGCGAGCCGGCGTGCTCCTGCAAGTCGGCCATATGCGCCGGTACGACCCGGCCTATCGCGAAGCCCATCGCCTCATCGGCGAGGGAGCGATTGGCCGTCCCTTCATGTTCCGCGCCCTCTCGCTGGACGGATCGATCTCATCATCGCGCGATTTTCTGGTCCGTTGCGGCGGCATTTTGGTAGACGTGGCCTTGCATGACTTCGATCTTGCCCGCTGGCTGATGGGCTCGGAGATTGTCGAGGTCCAGGCCACCGGCGCCGTACTCTCGCACGAAACCCTGCGCGAGGTGGACGACGTTGATACGGCGGTGGTCACTCTCCGCTTCGCCAATGGCGGCCTCGGGGTAGTGCAGGCCAGCCACACCGCCGTGTACGGCTACGATATCCAGACCGAGGTGAGCGGAGACAAGGGCGCGGTGCGCGCGGGCGAGCTTCGCCAATCAGCTATCTGGCGCTACGAGAGCGGCGGGCGCGTCTCCCACGATACGGTTCCCGACTTCCTGGCGCGTTTCCAGCGCGCGTACCTCGACGAGCTTATCGACTGGATAGGCTGTATCCGCGAGGGGCGTGCCCCCCTTGCCGGCGGCGCCGACGCCCGAGCGGCCCTGGCGGTGGCGCTGGCCGCCCGCCAAGCGCTCCAGGAAGGGCGGGCGGTGTCGCTCGGCTAGGGTGGAACCAGGTCGTATATTTTGATACCCCGACTGTGGGCGGGTGGCAGCGCCGGGCCGAGGGCGACGGGTACCCGCGTGCGGGTGTTCGAGTCAATTCAAATCAAGCCGACTGAAAAAGCATTTGGGTTTGGTATAGTCGATCTTAGAGGCCCATCAAACTCCGGCATGAGTGCGCGGAGGAGAATACATGGAAAACGCCGCAGGTCACGAGGCCGGCCTTAGTCTAAAGCAACTTGCCCAAGAGGAAGAACGCCTCTTGGCTATCGTGAAAACTGTTCGGAATCTACCAGAGCCTGACCTCAGATTAAATGCCCTCGACGTTTTTGCGTCGTACCGCCAGGTCCACGCGGCTTATGCAGATATGCTTGCCAACCCTCTGAACGGCGCCGAGGCCCTAAAGCGGGCGCTGTTCCTCCAGTGGACCGCCGCTTTGGAGCCGCCCTTCCTCACGGGAATCGTCAGCCCTCTTGGATCCGCCTTTGCGGAGCCGGACTTCCTCGCTGAAATGGTCAGGATCGACCGGCTGCTGGAGCGGAAAGTCCTTGAGGAACTTGAGTCAGTACTCGCGAATCAACGGTTGGACCATGAAGGTACCCTGATGCTTGGTTGGTACGATTCAGTCTGGGAGTTCTACTTTGATCCGTTTCCTGGTCTTCCACACCTAGCTCGTGCAAGAGTAGTCAAGAATCCTGACATACATCTTGCTGCCGCGATGAGCGAGGAATCCCTGCGCGGGCGGGGCCAGATGGGTGAGTATTTCAGCGAGATGCTTCGAGGTCGGGCACGCCGTGGTGCTCCGTAGCGAATCACCTGGCCAGCTCTTGGCAGTCGGCGAGATCAGCGAGAGTCTCATTGATGCAGACGCGCCATTTACGCTACACCAGCACGGCGCAGGGTATACGGACTGAGCCGAGAGTTGGAAGGCCCGCGATATCCTCACGGGATGGCGCGCGAGCCAAGAACTCAATAACCTCGCTCATCGGGCCGTAGAATCCATGGCGTGGACGTCGGTTGCTCGTCCGTGCATGTGCGCTCTGCCGCGGCGGGTAAGGTTTCACACGGCGGCGCGGTCGACACCAGGCAGGCGCTCCCAAAATGGGGATAGTGTAGAGGCGCCACGCCGGTATACCCTTGTCGGAGGAGCCCTGTCTCCTGGCGCCGGATCATCGCGGCCGCGGGGCGACGAGCGAAAGTGAACGATACTTTTGGACATACGAACCGAGTGCTTGCTGTTCGCGCTCTGCTTGCTGGTCCTTAGTGGCAGCCTACTGCTCATAAGACGCGTCTCTCCCCCCGACTTGAAGGGAATCTCCCGTTGGGCGCTAGGGGATGGCGCGCTGGCGCTGGGCTTTCTCTTCCTCGGGTTGCGCGGCGCCATCCCTACCACCCTCTCCATCGTCGGGGCCAATACGATCATTATCATGGCCCTGGCCTGCTATCATCACGCCCTCAAGGAGTTTGATGGACAGCGGCCAGGAGCATCGCTCTATGTGGCCGTAATGGGCGTTGGCGCGGCGTTTGTCTACTTTCAATGGGCGCAAGCGGATATGGCGGTCCGCACGGTGCTCTTGTCCGCCGCCGTGGCCTACGCTGGTGTCGGCTGTGCCCAGGCCGTGCCGGCGCGCAAGATCTTCCCACCCATGCTCGGCCGGCGCCTGATCGGCGGCGCCTTTATCGGCTTGACGGTATTGATGGTCCTCCGGGGTATCGTGATCGTGATCACCCGGCCAACGCAGGAGAATCTGCTGACCCCGAATCCGATGAACGTGATTATGTGTGTCTTCGTCTTCATCATTGTCATCCTGATCAATATCGGCTTCATGCTCATGTGCAACGACCGAGTAGCGGCGGAGAACAGACAGCTAGCGGTGACCGATTCGCTGACCCAGACCTATAATCGGCGCTCTATCGATGCGCTAGTCCAGGCGGAACTCGACCACGCTAGGTTGCATGGATGCTCGCTCGTGGTCCTGTTTATCGATATCGATCACTTCAAGCGCGTCAACGATACCTACGGCCATGCCGCGGGCGACGCGCTATTGCGGGAGTTCGCGCGGGTGGCCCGCCGGCACATTCGCGCCGACGATGTACTTGGCCGCTACGGCGGCGAGGAGTTTCTCGCGGTCTTGCGGCACACGCCGCTCGAGGAGGCAGAACGGATCGCCGAACGGCTCCGGGACGCCGCGGCGACGATAATATTGGAGCCGCTCAGCCAGGCACGGGTGACGATTAGTATCGGCGTGGCCGTTGCCGGCTCGTATGGCTATGATCGCGATCAGTTGATCCGGCGCGCCGACCACGCCCTCTACGCGGCAAAGAAGCGCGGACGTAACCGGGTCGTGGTAGACGCGCCCGCCGACCCTACCCGCGGCAGCCCTGCCTATAGCCCCGCCGGCGCGATCCTGGGCATGCATGGCTGGGCCGGCGGCGATCTACCGGCCGGTGATGGCGCTCACTAAAAGGCCCCGACAGGCGGACGGGCTGGCTTGACCTGCTGGACGAGTTGGAGATATGCACCACGCGCCTTAGCTATGGCTGTGGGTAAAGACGATAACCTTCTGAGTCGTCTGCGCGATGCAGCGGAGTGTGCCTTTGATCAGGGCGCAATTGGACGTGAAATGCGC
>JANWHV010000146.1 GCA_025450255.1 Chloroflexota bacterium
ATCATGAACCCCGGCAAGCTGGGTCTATAACACCTGTTTGGCATAAGGAGCATGCGATGAAGCTGGCTATGCACAACTGGATGCGACCGGAACCAATCGAGGTAACGATTGAGCGTTTGGGACGGCTAGGATACGAGTCAATCGAGATCAGCGGCACGCCGGACGCGTACGACACAGCCCAGGTAAACGAGCTGCTCGCCAAGCATAACGTGACGTGTTGGGGCTCCGTTACGCTGATGACCGAAGGCCGCGACCTGATCCACGAAGACAAGTATGTGCGCCTCGGCACCATGCAATACATCAAAGACATCATTACCATGGTCGAGGCATTGCATGGCGAGATCATCTGTATCGTGCCGTCCACGGTCGGCAAGGTGAAGGCGATGGCCGACCCGGTGACCGAATGGGGCTGGGCGGTACAGGCGCTCAAGGAGATCACCTACTTCGCCGGCGAGCACAACATCCGGGTCGGCCTGGAGCCGCTCAACCGTTTTGAAACCAACTTTCTGAACCGCGCCGACCAGAGCTTGCTGCTGGCCGATGAAGTTGGGAACAATGCCGGCGTGACGCTGGACACCTTCCATCTCAATATTGAAGAGGCGGACATGTTGGCATCGATCCGGTCGGCCGGAGCGAAACTCGTGGACTTCCATGTCGCCGACAATAATCGCATGCCGCCAGGGCGCGGCGACATTAACTTCAAGGCCGTGCTCGACACACTGCGCTCAATTGGATACAACGGGGCAATTACCTCTGAATTCGTGATGCCAATCGACCGCACGCCGTTGGTAGCAATGACCGGCCAGGCAGGCAAGGGCGCCGAAGAGTCCGGCTATGGACAGGGCATGGAGAAATTCTTGCGCGATCACGGGACAGGGATGCTCGCGGCGGAGCTGTACGACGATCTGGTCAGGCAGACCGCCGAACACATTCGACCATTGCTCTGAAGCCGCGATATGGAGCCCACGGTCGCGCTGATCGGCACGCTCGACACCAAGGGGGCGGAGATCGCCTACGTCCGCGACAGGCTGCGCGCGCTCGGCACGCTCACGCTGGTTGTGGATTCGGGGATATTGGGCGCACCGGCCGTGGCGTGCGCTGATATCACGCGCGAAATGGTCGCGGCAGCGGCGGGTACGACGATTGCGGCGCTGCAAAAATCGTCGAGCCGGGGCGCCGCGATCGAAAGAATGCGCGAGGGCGTGCGCCGGATTGTGCTGGAGCAGTACGAGGTGGGGCAACTCCAGGGCGTGCTCTGTCTTGGCGGCTCCGAGGGCGCGGTGATGGGCGCGTATGCCATGGCCGCGCTGCCGTTGGGCATTCCCACCATGATCGTCTCTCCGACCGCGTCCGGCCGCCGGCCGTTCGGTCCCCTGGTGGGTGAGCGGGACACGTTTGTGCTGCATAGCGTGGTAGATATATTGGGAATCAACGCAATCAGCAGCGTGGTGTATGACAACGCGGCGGCGGCTATGTCGGGCATGGCAAAACAAGCACGGCCGGTTACGCCCGACCCGAACGCCGTGCTTATTGGCATCACGATGCTAGGGAACACCACGAACGCCGTCATGCATCTCCTGCCGCAACTTCAACAGGCCGGCTATCAGGGAGTGATATTCCACGCGAACGGGGTCGGTGGCGGGGCAATGGAGGAGCTGATCGCGCGCGGCATGTTCGCCGCAGTCATAGACTACACGCTCAGCGAGCTGGCAGGCGAGGTAGCAGGCGGGTTTCACGCGCCGTCCAGGCCCCGGGTGATGGCGGCGGGCGCACTGGGCATATCGCAGGTGGTCGTGGCCACGTGCGTCGATTTCACGGCACATGGGGCGCGGCATATGGTCCCCGAGACCCTGCGAGGCCGCGCATCCTACTACCACAATCCGGAAGCTACGCTCGTACGAATCGACGGCGATGAGATGAACGCAATAGGGGTTCTGCTCGCCGAGCGTGTCAACGCGGCGAAGGGCCCAACCGCGGTGGTGCTGCCGACGGAGGGTTTCTCCATAGCCGGCGCGCCCGGCGGATCGCTCTACGACCCGGAGGCGGACCAACGATTCATCACCGCATTCAAACGACGCCTCGCCCCGCGCGTTCGCCTGGTCGAAATCGCGGCCCACGCCAACAGCGCCGCCTGCGCGGACGCTTCGGTCGCGTTGTTGCTCGAGATCGCGGGCCGGCGATCTGAACTATGAATCTCAGCTAGTAACGGAGGCGTGGCATGGCGGAAGACGGGATTTCACATAATATCTCGCATCTGGCATTTCCAGATATCCAGGACTTCCTTAAGAAGTCGGATCTGATATTAATTCCCATGGGAAGCTGCGAGCAACATGGGCCACACTTACCGGTGGGCATGGATTACATCTACCCGGAGGAGGTGGCGCGACGGGCGGCCGAGAAGGCAGGGGTGCTCTTCACGCCCACGGTGTGGATGGGCTACTCGCCGCAGCACCTGCGCGGGCCGGGCGAGGCGATGGGCACGATTAGTGTCCGCCCCGATACATTGAGCGCAATTCTCTACGACATCGCGCGCAGCCTCGTGCACAACGGATTCAGCAAACTAATCTTCGTGAACGGGCACGGCTCGAACGCCAAGATCATCGACCCCATTCTCCGGCGCATACGCAACGATACCGGCGCGCTTGTGGCCTTCTACAAGCCCTACGCGGAACGGTATATCGGCATGCTCGGCGACCTGCTTGAGAATCCGCCCGAAGATACGCCCGGCTGGCATGCCAGCGAGTTTGAGACCAGCCTGATGATGGCCATGCGTCCGGAGTTGGTGCGCATGGACCGCGCCGTACACACACGCGCGGGCCGGCCAGCGTGGCTACCAGAGGGCTTCGTCAAGCTTGACGGCGCTCCGGACGTGGAGTTACAAGGGTATCAATACTTCTCGTTTCCACTGGACCACGATGAATGGACGCCTTCGGGCGTCATCGGCAACCCATTGACCGCGAATCCCGAAAAGGGCGAAATCGCCATTCAACGCTTCGCCGACCACCTCGTCGACGCGATTCATGAGCTCGAGCGCGTGCCGATTACCATTCATACACGGGCCTGGGCGGACAAGGTGTAAGGTATTCTCGATCGTGGCTGCAGGGGAGAGGTATTGACGTGGCCAGGGACGTCGCGGAGGACGGCCGTGAGCGGATCTTGCGCCGCCTGCGGAGCGGCGCGACCGCCGGTGTGCGGGAGTTATCCGAGGAGCTAGGCGTTTCACCAGTCACCGTACACCGGCACCTGGCGCGCCTCGAAGCCGAGGGCTTGATCGCGCGGCCGCGCGGCGGCGCGCGGTTGCTGTCGGGAGCCGCTATCGACCTCGATTTCGAGCACCGGTTGGCGGCGCACGCGGAGCGGAAGCAGGCCATCGCTCGACGCGCCCTGGACTTCGTGCCGACCAACGGCTCCGTGTTCATAGACGCTTCAACTACCTGTTTGTTCGCGATCCGCGAGATCGAGCGGCGTATCGGCGGCAATCTCACGGTCGTGACTTCGTCGCCCGCCGTGCTGAGAACCTTTAATTCTCCGTCCATTCAGGTGGTCGCGACGCCGGGCGAGTTGGATACCACGCTGCGCGCGATCCTTGGTCCCTGGACAATCGAGTTCCTGGAGAAGCTTAATCTGGAGACCGCCCTGATTTCGGGCGTCGGTATCTCGCTTGAGTCCGGCCTGATGACCTCGCATCGCCAATTAGCCGACCTGCTTCAGCACGTCGTGCGCCATTGCCACCAGGTATACGTGTTGATTGACAGCTCCAAGTTTGGACGGACCGCATTGCTGAGTATCGTCGAGCCGTGGGCGGTGGCCGGCGTGATCACCGATTCCGGGCTTGGCGCGGCCGAGGCGAGGGCCTATAGGGCAAAGGGAGTGAATCTCATAATCGCCGACACCTAATCCGCCGATCGATGCCTGCCCTCCCCATAGACTACGCCCAGCATGTAGCCGAATACAACATGCCGCGCCCACCGTTGGGCGAAGGTTATGGGGGTGTTCATGCTGGGCACAAGCGCATAGGCCCGTACATTGACCGGGCCATCTCTGCTATCGTATGGGGGACCGCGTGAGCAAGGGAGGAGAATCCGCGTGGCTCGCTTCCGCCAGGCAATGATCGACGACTTGGAGCCTGCCGCCGAGGTCTTTATGCGCACGCTTGAAGACGCGCATCGCGGCAGTCAGCGGCTGTCGCCTAGCCAGCGCTGGTCGGACGACAAAGTATGGTGGGAGCATCTCTTGCGCAGCAGCAAGGGCGGCTTCTGGGTCGCCGAGGAAGGCAGTACGCTGGTTGGTATCTCATGTGCCCTGGTACGGGATGCCGAGTGGCTACTGACGCACCTCTACGTGGTTCCTGAGCGCCAGGGGCACGGCGTGGGCCGCGGTCTGTTGGAGCGCGCGTTGCGGAACGCCCGCGGGACGGACCGCCACGCCGCGTATGCCGACGGATCGCACTTCACCAGCACCAGCTTGCTCATGCGTCATGGCATGTATCCGGCGCGCGATATTGTGGGGCTGCAGGGGCCAGTCAACGTGTTCGAGCGGCTGCGGGCGAACGCCGACGGGTTGATAGCCGAGCCACTCGGCGCCCACGCAACCACGCTGATCGGCCACATCGAGGCACTTGACCGCCAGGTCCGCGGTACGGGTCGCAGCGAGGATCACAAGTTTTGGCTTGATATGGGCATGCGCGGCCTGGTCTTCCGCCGGCACGGCCAGATCGTAGGCTATGCGTATTGCAGCCCATGGGACGGCATTGGCCCCGTCGCGGCGCAGCATGAAAGCGATCTTCCCGCCATGCTCGAGCGGTGCGGCCATCTGCTGCTAGCGCAGGGCGTCACTGAGACGTCGCTGCTTGTGCCCGGCATCAATCAGACTGCTCTCTCGCTCCTCTTGCTCCACGGTTTCCGCCAGACGTCGCTCGGCCTCTATCTCGCGACGCGCCCGGCCGGCGACTGGAGTCATTACCTGCTATTTCACAGCGCGCGACCCTGAAGATTGGGCCGTGCCTGGCAAGGCGTGGGCGCGGTTGCGTCGCGATCCCGGTATTTTCTCGTTACACGCATGCCTGAGCGGCGCTTCGCGACATCTTCGCACTACAACCGGCTGACCGTGCCGCTAGCAAGAGCCTTCGACATGTCCGGCGGGAGGGCGTAACTGACGGAACTCCTGGCAATCGCGATCTTCCTGGTCGCCCTGCTGGCCGTGCTCTTCCGACCCCGTGGCTTTCCCGAGGGCGCCTCCGCCCTGATCGGCGCGGGACTCATGGTGGCGCTTCGGCTGCTGGGGCGCGGCGATATTGGCGCCGTGCTAACGCAAAATGCGTCGGTTTTTGCGTTCTTTCTGGGCATGATGACGCTCACCACGCTTGCCGAGCAGGCGAAGGTCTTCGACCGCATGGCGGCTGTTGCCACCCGGCTCGCCGGAGATAGCCCACGCCGCCTGTTCGTGAACGTATTCATAATCGGGACGGTCATCTCGACCTTTCTAACCAATGACGCGACGGCGCTCATTCTCACGCCCATCGTGTACGCGCTCGTTACCAGTCTTCGCTTAAATCCGCTGCCCTACGTGTTCGCCTGCACATTTATCGCGGACACCGCCTCGATGACGCTGCCCGTGAGCAATCCCATCAATATGATCCTCGTGCAACGCTTCAGTGGTCTTGGCCTTGGCGACTTCCTGCACTACCTGCTTCTGCCTGGGATGCTCGCGATCGCCATAAACATGGCGGCCTTCGGCTGGATCTTCCGTGACTCGCTGCGCGGATCGTTTCAGCGGCTCGGATCGCCGGATCCTATCCCGCGTCATGAGCAGGTCGCGTTTCGCTGGGCGACTACGTGCCTCGGGCTCGTGGCTATCGCGTTTGTCAGTGCCTCCGCGGTCCAACCTGGAGCAATCGGCATCGTCGCCATGGCCGGCGGCGGCGTCCTGCTGCTGGCTACCGCGGCGCAGGGCCGGCTGCGCTGGCGCGAAGTCGGCACGGGTATTTCCTGGGGTATTTTTCCGTTTATCGCCGGCATGTTTCTGATGGTGCGAGGCATTGAGCACCAGGGCGCCACGGCGCAACTGGGCCAACTGGTGGCGCGCTTCGCCGGCCACGGCACGGTGCGGCCGGCCGTGGCGTCCACGCTCTTCAGCGCTTTCGGCAGCAACGTCATAAACAACGTGCCGATGGTCGCGGTGATGAATTCCACCATACCCACGATACACGGCGCGTCGCAACATGCCCTGGTGCTCGGTACGCTGGTCGGATGCGATCTTGGCCCTAATCTGACGGTCGTGGGATCGCTGTCGACTATGATTTGGCTGCTCCTGCTCCGTCAGCGGGGCATTGAGGTCTCCGGCCTGGACTACGCTCGTCTAGGCATAGTCGTCACGCCGATTATGCTGCTGGTGGCGGGGGTGACATTGGGGCTGTTGCTCGGATGACTACTGAAACGGCACGCACACCGCCGGCCGGCGGTGTGCGTGCCGTTGAGTCAGGCAGGGGGGTTCTGAGGTGAAGCTGATCGTGGCCTGCGATGGACGGGAGACCGCATCCTACTTCGAAACTCTACGCATTGTCGCGCCCGTCTCCGGCGCGGAGATCATACTCGTGCATGTCACCGACACCGCCGCCACCGACGCGTGGGAGAAGAACGCCACGCATCATTGGTTGGGAAGACACCAAGGACCGAGGCAGACGGAGCGGTTTAGCCAGGCAGCGGAACGGACGGCGCGCGAAATTCTTGACGGCGCGCTCGCGGCTACCGAGGAATGGCCGGCCGCGGCGCGACGAGCGGTGGCGCAAAGAGGGAACCCGGAGCGCGAGATCGTCCATTTGGCGATGTCGGAGGACGCGGATATGCTGGCGATTGGCCAGCATCGGATTGCACTTGGGCCACATGCGCTTGGCCACTGTGCGCGCTTCGTGGTGGATCATGCGCCATGCCCGGTCTTGCTGGTGCGAGGCAGTGAGATTCGCGCGGCCGCGGCGAGCCTGCTCGAGCATCGCTTGAGGCCGCGCAAGCCGGCGGGGCCGCATTAATCCGTCGTGCCGCGATAGCGTTACCCGGCTATACGCGCTTGCAAGGCCGCGCCGAATTCTGTAGGGTAGAAGCCGTGTGCTCCGTGACAGCCATCACGCGACCTCGATAGGAGAAAGCCGCCATGCCGACATGATCGAGCTGTCTATCGTGCCGCGGCGTCTCCAACTGGAAGACGGGGCGGTGGCGCGCGCCACGGTAACGGTTCGCAACACTGGGCTCGCGCCGATCACCGTCAGCATCACGATGGACGGGCCTCAAGCAGATTGGTGTACCGTCGATCAGCCAGGCATGACGGTATCTCCCAACAATACGTCGCAGTCACAGATAACGGTACACCCGCCAATTGGCTCAACGGTCGGTGACCATGATGTTGAAGTGATCGCGGCCAGCGCCGGCGAGAGCGCGAGAGGTACGTTGCTGGTGCATATCGACGGCATGGATGAGGACGACGGCGTGGAAGCGCCGGCCGCGTTGACGGCGACCGCCGCGGTGGCTGGGCGCCGATCGTTATTTGTACGGCGCGCTCTCGTCGCGATAGCCGCGTTGCTCGTGCTGATGTTGGGCGCGGGCACGGCCCTCGTGATGCGAAATCGGTCAGCACACAGGGCAGGCACCGCTCATTGCGGCATAGCGTCCGTCACCCCGGCTACCGCTGACTCAAATTGCGAGGGCACGGCTTCGCCGGCGGCGGTACATCACACGCCGACCGTAGCCTCTCCGACCGCCTCGGCGCGCCCAAGCCCTACCGCGAGCCCGGTCCCCGCCACGCCAACGCCAACCGCGCGTCAGCGCCTGGCAAAGGCTCTCAAGCCCGGCTTCCCAGGGTCACCCCGGCATTACCCACGTCACACCGCTACGCCCACGTCCTCTCCAACCAGGCGCCCGACGCCTACGGTCACGGGGACGCCGCCCGCTACCGGCACGCCGGCGCCGACGAATACGGTTACCGATACGCGGACGCCTACGGCTACCATGACGCCAACGAACACCGCCACCGACACCAGTACGCCGACCGTCACACCGACCGCGACCGACTCGGGGACACCCACGCTATCGCCGACTCCCACGCGAACCTTCACGCCATCGGCGACACTCACGCCGTCGGTCACGGTGACGCCGACCATCAGCCCAACTCCGGCCGAAGTCGGGCTCCTGTACAATTACGCGCTTGGCCGGACCGGCGTCACCATTTCATGGCGCACTACGTTCGCATCCTCCTTCGCCATCGATGGGACGTCGGAGCCATTGTCAGGGAGCCGGACATTCCCGCTCCGCACGCACGTCTTCGTGCTCAGCGCCCTGAGCCTGGACAAGACGCAGTCGAGATTGCAGGCCGTCGCCATAGTGGTGAATCAGTGTAACATCAGGGTGAACGACCAGCGGGTCAATGTGCCCGGCGTCGATTGCCTGAACGGCGAGCCTTTGCCGTCTCCCACCGCGACAGCGTCAATGACGCCACTGCCAACCGCGGTTGTCACACCCGTGGCCAATCCACGGCGCCGATCGCGCGCCGGTGTAACACCGTCCAGCGCGACTGGCGCTGGTACGCCTACGACGACCCCCACACCGTGAACGTGGCCTGGGCGCTAATAGGTCGCGCGACCGCCACTGATGTCGACGCATTGGCCGGTTGTGAACGTGCAGTCGTCGCCCGCGAGCCAATGCACAAGCGCGGCCACCTCTTGCGGTTGCCCGACGCGCCCCATGGGGATTCTTTCAATCATGTATGAGACGGTTTCAGGCGATACCTGATCGAGGATGCGGGTCTGGATCACTGCCGGTGAAACCGCATTGACGATGATTCCCTGTTTCGCGACTTCCTTCGCCAGAGACTTGGTAAAACCGATTACCGCGGCCTTCGATGCCGAGTACGCGCTCAGGCGGGGATTCCCCTCCTTGCCGGCGATCGACGCCACGTTCACGATGCGACCGTAGCCGGCCTCAATCATGGCGGGCAATACCGCGCGACAGCACAGGAAAACGCCGCGGACGTTTATGGCCATGGTGCGGTCCCAGGCTTCGAGATCGACGTCTTGCACGAGCGCGGAGCCGCCCGTGATCCCCGCGTTGTTTACAAGGATGTTCGCGGCGCCGAGTTTCTCTCTTACCGTTTGCGCGAGATGACGCACCGCCGCCTCGTCTGCCACGTCGCAGGCCACGCCGACCGCGGACAGGCCCTCGCCGGCGAGAACCGCAGCCGCGCGGTCGGCCGCCGCGCGATCGATGTCCGCGATCGCGATACGCGCGCCGGCCTGTGCCAGTCGACGCGCAATTGCCAACCCGATGCCCTCCGCGCCGCCCGTGACAATCGCTACGCGCCCGTCAAGATTACGCTCCATGTGGAAAGCCTTTCACGATCGTTTTGCTTCATGAGTAGGTTCGGCCATTTGCCGATAGCGGCAGGAGCGCCGCGTGGATGGTGGGCAAACCCGTGCCGGAAGCGCGCCGTCGCGCTTGGCGATACGGCGGTACCGCTCAATGATACGCGATACCGATCGCCCACACGCCCCACGGCAACGATACTGGCGTGGCGCGGTTAACCAATGATTCGGGCCTGCAGTGCCTCAGGGCGGATGAGCACGATCCGGCGCTCGTCCATGGCAATAAGACCGCGCTCGGCAAACCAGTGCAGCAGTCGATTCACGCTCACCCTGGTAGCTCCGACCATGCCGCCAAGCTCGGTCTGCGTTATCTGCAGGTCGATTTCCACGCCGCGTGCCGTCCGGCGGCCATATTGCTCGCCGAGGCGCAACAAGGTTCGGGCCAGGCGGCCGGGAATGTCGAGAAACATCAGGTCCTCGACTTGCGAGCTCAACCGGCGGACCCGCGCGGCGAGATCGCCCAGCAAGATCAACGACGCGTCGGGCTGTTCGCGCAGAAACGCCACGAATGCCGTGCGATCGAGGGTGAGCAAACGCGACGGCTCGATAGCGGTGGCGGTAGCCGAACGCGGGGCGCCGTCAAGCAGCGCCAGCTCTCCGAACACATCGCCCGGTCCGTGTACCGTAAAGACCGCCTCTTTTCCCTCGGCCGAGAAGACGCTGATCTTAATGCGCCCGGCTTTAACGACGAAAAGGCTTGTGCCCGGGTCGTCCTTGTGAAAGAGGATTTCACCGCGACGATAGCCGCGTATGCGCACGCGCGCGGCAAGCGAGGACATCGCCGGGTCGGACAGGCGGGCAAAAAGGGTAACCTGGCGCAACGTAACAAGGTTAAGCTGCTCTGGCGGCATGCGGCATCCTTCAACGGAAATTGGGCGCGATCGGCGCCCAGTGCCAACGCGGCGCGGTATCCTCAGCATTGTAGGGGGACCGTGCGGTGCCGGTCAATTGTGGGAAATACCACGTCGTGCCGTCTCGCATGTAGGCCCTCAGGCATCGAGGGCGCGCTCAAGTAGATGCAGGGTTGTTTCGAGCAGCGTGAGTCGGGTCGTATTATTGGGGAACTCGTCTCGCGTGTCCTCGATTGCTTCCTCCACGGCATCCATCATGGCCAACGCCACTGCCTCGGGCAGGCCGAACTGGACGGCGGCTCGCTGAACTATCGCTGTCCGCCCGTCCGGCGCCACCAGAACCTCGATACGACCTTCATGCTCGCCGAGCGCAAGGCCGGGCCGAGCCTGTCCAGGGCCAGAGGCCGCGGCTACGTTGGCAAAGAAGGACTCTTCGTCTTCCAGTTCAGCTTGATATGAGCAGAATGTGGGATACATACTCACCTTTCCGCCATGCTACTATGCAACCAGGAAACCTCTGGATTGTGTACAGCGCGCGAATTTCGCCAATATGTCGCGCGACATAGCACCTTAGCCGGAAACAGGCTGCCGGGCGTGGCCTTCAGCATGGTAATCCGCGTTGGATTCGATTGAGATACAGGCTATCTGGTGAGTGAGAGTTTGATCCGGATAACGTATCAGGCAATATCACGCGCGACAAATCCGGCCGTGCCGTTTCGACATGGCCCGCGGATACATGGGCGGTTCCGGAACGCGCTTTGGCGCCAAACGTGAGTAGCTGCCCTGCATGCGGCGCGCGATTAGCCGCGCCGGCATCGCAACGCTGCGCGACGTGCGGGGCGCGAGTCGGCCCCCACGTACACGTTATGGCGCGCGCGGCATACACGGCGACGCACATCAAGACCGTCGAGCTCGATCTGCTCGGCGCTCGCGCCACGGACGTGCCTGTAGTCGATGCGATGCAGTTGCCGCCCATGCAACCGCTTCAACCGGCGACGTTGCTGGCCAGGCGCTATCGCATACGGCGGGCGCTCAAGTCGGGCGGCATGGGGGCTGTGTACCTTGCCGCCGACGAGCAAGAGGGCAATATGCCGTGCGCGATCAAGGAGATGCTTGACCGCTTCACGAATGACGATGAACGCGAGGAGGGCCGGCAATGGTTTCATCGCGAGGCTACGACCCTGGCCGCGCTTCAGCACCCCAACATCCCGCGCATCTACGACTACTTTATCGAGCGCGGACGATATTACCTCGCGCTCGAATACATCGAGGGCGAAAATCTTGAGGATTTAGTGTCGCGGCGCGGCAACCCTGGATTGCCCGAGCAACTGGTGCTGAGCCTGGCATCACAGGTCTGCGAAGTGCTGGCGTATCTCCATGAACAAAAGCCGCCGATCATTTTTCGCGATCTCAAGCCCGCGAATATCATGATCGCGCCACGGGGCGATGTGCGATTGGTGGACTTTGGCATCGCGCGAGCCTTCTCCGCGTTGCGGGGCGATTCGCTGGTTGGGACGCCGGGTTATGCGCCGGTCGAGCAATATCAGGGTCTGGCCGACGCGTTGAGCGACCTGTACTCGCTTGGGGCCACCATGCATCACCTATTGACCGGCTGCGACCCGAGAAATCAACCACCATTTCTCTTTAAGCCCGCGCGTTCGTACGTGCCGGGTATCAGCAGGGCGACGGAGCAGCTACTGGTAGGGGCTTTACAGAAGGAGCCGTCGGATCGTGGTCCCCGACTGGACGAATTCGGCCGCCAGCTTAAGCGTATTGAAGCGGACCTGGCTCAAGGGTTGGTGCCCGCGGTAATCGGATCGGTGGCGTTTAACGCGCCCGGCGACCAGATGCCGCCGACGCACATGACCGTGCCCGTAGGGATTCTTGATGCCGGCATCTGGAATAAGGGGGAACGCCATGCCATAAGCCTTCCGATCGGGAACGATGGGAAGGCGGAGCTACGCGTAGTCATGCAAGCCAACGTTCCGTGGCTGCGCGCCCCTGACGGGCAATTGCGCGTGCCGCCGGGCGCGCTGGTGAAGGTGCCCCTGCAACTGGATGCCACGCTCCTGGAGCCAGGCAAGCACAGCGCGCGAATCGAGCTCACCGGAAACGGCGGCGTGAGCACCATCCCTGTGGAAGTTGAAATCGCCTATTGGTGGTACAACGGCGCGGCGGTGCTGATGGTGGCCGGCGTCACCGCCGCGCTCATCCTGGCAATCGCGCTGCATCTCCTATTGCGGTTCTGAGCGCGTCAGACTAGCGGACCCGCGCGGGACTGCCTTTCGGCGAAGTATTGGCTTCCGGCGCCGCGCTCGTCAGGACGGCGGTAGCCAACAACGGCAGAATCAAGAAGTAGGTGTGCAGGCTGCGCCACGCCAGCGCGATGGGCAGGAGCGGCAGCAGCATCGCCAGCCCCGGAGCGGTCATACAGCGCGCCATGAACAGGCGGAACGCCAGCGCGATTCCGACAAGTTCGAGCACCGCATACAGCAGTGGCGGTCCGATCTGCTGCTTGAGAAACGCAATGGACAGCGCAATGAGGCCCACGCCCTGCGCGAATAACGGATCGGTCATCGGTCCCAAAACCCCGGCGAGCCAATCGCCCGGGTTCAAGATGATGAACGGCAGATTGCAGGCGGCAAACACGGCCGCGGCCGGCAGCGCCCGCCGCCATAGATCACGCCAGCCGTCGGTCCGCCAGCCGAGGTAGAGGAGATAGGGCAGAAAGAACCACGCCTGCTGGCGCGTGGCGGCGGCGAGGCCGAGCAGCAGGCCCGCGGCAATTGGACGCTCGCGAACCTGCCAGTACATCACCAATATCAAGGCGTACAACACGTCGGTAGCGCCGACCGCTGAATCCAGCAACAGCGGCGTATCGCCCAGCAGCAGCAGCGCCGTGACGAGGCGAATCCTGGGGTCGGCGCGGCGATAAATGAGCAAGGAGGCGATCAGTATCGAGGCCAGGAATAGGCCCACGAGATCCCGCGCGCCGAAGGTCCAGGCAATGACGCCAATCAGGATGGCGCCGCCCGGATAGTTGAACCGGGTCTCGAACTCCGGCGCCGCGTAGTTCGGATCCTTCTTCTCGAGCGCGAGATCTTTCCGATAGCGATCCCACATCAGATTCTCGAAATGTGCCGCGCCAACCCCTGATGCGGTGGCATTGGCGGTGGGAAAGGTCGAAAAGCGCCAGAACGCGCCCGCGCGCTTTGGTGTCGTCTGATTGAAGGCAAGGCCGTGCTCATTCAGGCAGGTCAGCATGTGGACGTTGGTATAGGGATCGTGCCCGTGCAAGAATTGCTGCGTCGCGCAATCCGTAGCGGCGGCGGCGTCCACGCTGTAACGCTCGCTTTCCGAGAGATGCGGCATCAGCAAAACTACGTGGACCACGGTGTTCACGGCCAGTCCAACGAGCAGCGCCGTGGTTATGAGGCGCCGGCGGACTGGGGCAAGATGTTGATCGCCATAGGTCAGCGCGGTATAGAGCGAGGCGATCAGGACGGCAAGGGACCCGGAAACAATAATCGTCCAGGGAATACTGCCGCGCATGTAGCGATGGTCAAACATTTGCACCATGAGCAGGGCGACGCTCGCGAACGCCAGGGGGGTAGCCCAGCCTGGCACCAACACGTCGCCGAGGCGGCGCGCGACGGATCGCGGCGAGAAAACAACCGGAGCAGCGGAATGGGCGGGCAGCAACGCGGCGCTGTCCGAAGCTCGATCACGCAACGACTGCACACTGCTCCTTCGAGTTTGCCCGAATCATGGCGCCCGGGCGCCTCGCGCCGGCAGGGAACGTTCATCTGGCGTTAATGGTAACACGCCATGTTGTTCCGCGCCCCGCTTTTTCGGCCCGCGCGGCAACGTGCTCTTGTCTCCACGCGCGCGGCGCGGGCATCATGTTAGAGACAGCAAGGGGATAGGCCATGATTGACGACACAATTTATCTGGATCACGCGGCCACGACTCCGGTCGATGCGAGGGTTCTAGACGCAATGATCCCGTATTTCACGGAGCACTTTGGCAATCCTTCAGGCCTATACGGCCAAGCGCGGGCCACGCGCCAGGCACTCGATAACGCGCGAGCATCCGTAGCGGCTATTCTTCACGCCAAGCCGAGCGAGATCGTCTTCACCAGCGGCGGATCGGAGAGCGATAACGCCGCGATCAAGGGCGTGGCATGGGCGAGCCGCGAGCGTGGAAACCATGTGGTCACGACCGCGATCGAGCACCACGCGGTGCTGCACACGTGCGAGTGGCTTGAGCGCTTTGGCATTGAGACAACATTCGTGGCGGTCGACGGCGACGGGCGCGTAGATCCCGCGGCAATTGACGCCGCGATGCGGCCGACAACCGTGCTGGTCAGCGTGATGCATGCCAACAATGAGATAGGCACAATTCAGCCGCTGCGCGAGATCTCAGAGATTGCGCACGCGCGAGGCGTGCCGGTACACACCGACGCCGTGCAGAGCTGTGGGCACCTGGAGATCGACGTAGACGCGCTGGGCGTTGACCTGCTGAGCCTGTCCGCGCATAAGTTCTACGGTCCGAAGGGCGTGGGAGCGCTCTTTGTACGTCGCGGCACGGCCTGGTTGCCGACGCAGCAGGGCGGCGGGCAGGAACGGAACCGCCGGGCAGGCACCGAAAACGTGGCCGGCCTGGTGGGGCTTGCCAGGGCACTGGAGCTGACACGGGAGTCTGGCGAATGGGAGGGTGCGCGTCTGGCCGCGATGCGCGACCGTTTGATCGAGGGCGTCCTCGCCACAATCCCCGAGTCCCGGCTGAACGGGCACCCGACCCTGCGCCTGCCGAATAACGCGAACCTATCCTTTGGCGGCGTGGACGGAGAGTCGATCTTGCTAAACCTCGACATCCATGGGATCGCGGCATCGAGCGGATCGGCATGCACGGCGGGATCGATCGATCCGTCGCACGTGCTCCTCGCGCTCGGCCTGCCGCAAACCATGGCGGCGGGCGCGGTCCGCTTAACACTGGGACGAGGTACAACCGACGATCACATTGACCGCGTACTTGGCACGCTGCCCGATGTGGTGAGCCGCTTGCGCGCTCTAACCGCGCCTTCGCAACCGGCGCTTGTATCCGGGTAAGCGCAACGCCCGGTGGGAAGCCGCCCCGCGTCGAGCCTGACACGTAGCGGAAGCCTCAATATGGACAATACAACGCGGTCGCCGTTCTCGGCTGAGAACGGCGACCGCTTTGCCACGATGTATTGCGCTATCGCGGCTTTAGCGGGCCGACGCCACCGGTCGGGATGAGCGGAACGGGTAGTGTGGCGCGGCGGACGTGTCGCCGTTCGCGACCGTCCCATGCGGCATCGCGGCGCGGCCTTCATGCCGCCAGTCGCCACGTCGCGGACCGCCTGCGCGCGGCCGCTCGGCGTTCGTACCGCCGCGGCTTGGGGTTTGCGCCTTCCTGAATCCTTGCCTGGACGACGGGCCAAGCGCACGGCCGATGGCGCCGCGCCGCGGCTCCGCTACGGGCGTCTCGCGTCCCGGCGCCGGCGGCAGCTTGCGCTGGATTGCCCGCAGATCGACCTCATCCTCCGGCGCCACCAGAGTAATTGCTACCCCGTTCGCTCCCATGCGCGCGGTGCGACCGGTGCGATGCGTATAGTTCTCGGCAGTGTCCGGCAGATCGAAGTTCACGACGTGCGTGAGCCCCGTGATATCGAGGCCGCGGGCGGCGATGTCGGTCGCGACCAGTACCTTGAGCTGACCGGTGCGCAGAGCGCCGAGTGCCTTTTCGCGTTGCGCCTGACTGCGACGACCGTGTAACGCCGCGACCTTGAAGCCGCGCCGCTCGAGATCTCGTTCCAGCTTGTCGGCCTTATGCGTGGTGCGGCGGAACACCAACGCGAGATTACAGTCGGGCCCGATCAAGATATCGTGCAAGGCATCGACCTTGGCGTCCGCCACGGCCACGCGCACGAAATGCTCTTCGAGCGTCTCCAGAGCGGCTCCCGGCGCATCGACCGCGACGCGGAGGGCGTCTCGGGTGGGGCGCGCGGCGAGAGTCTCTACTTCAGTGGGAAAGGTGGCGCTGAACAGCGCCGTCTGACGCCGCACCGGCGTATGGGCCAGAATCTTGTCGATTGCGGGCGCGAAGCCCACGTCGAGCATGCGGTCGGCCTCATCCAGGACGACGATATGGGTCTGCCGAAGATCGAGGGTACCGCGTGTCAGGTGATCGAGGACTCGGCCTGGGGTGCCGACCACGATGTGGGTGTTGCCGCGCAAGGCATTGATCTGTCCTTGCATGCCGACACCGCCGTATACCGCCGCGACCCGGATGCCACTCGTGGCGCCGAGAGCGCTGAGCACGGAGGCGACCTGCGACGCCAGCTCGCGCGTGGGGGTCAAGATCAGCGCCTGCACGCGCCGCTCGGTCGAGCGAATCGACTCAATCATCGGAATGCCGAAGCCGGCGGTCTTCCCCGAGCCGGTACGCGCGAGCCCGATCACGTCTCGGCCCGTGCGCAAGGTGGGAATGGCCTGCTCCTGAATCGGCGTGGGCTTCGTATAGCCCATCTTTGCTAGGACACCGGCCATGCGAGCATCGACCGGTAAGTCGCCGAAGCGCAGATCGCGCACCGGCATGGTTGTCTGGCTAATCAATATATTCTCCAACTTGGTGCCGCTCGCGCTTACCAGCGCGTCGCGGCGGCATTACTGTGTGACCCCATATACGCGGTACTACGCCGGCCAACTGTGGCTGTCGCACATGGCGTGCCGTTCGGCGAGACATTCTCACGCCAGGGCACGATGCGACGCCACCGGCTCCGCCAGGGGCTAACGCTGCATGGGTCCGACTGGCAAACCCGATCTGGCGGTGCGAACACCGCGCGGGGAGCGGACACCAGAAAACAGCAAAATCACCAGACGTTCCGCCGTGGTATTGGCTTTGAGAACGTCGGACCATTGCATTATACCATAAGTCCGCAAGGCCCGTCAGAACCGCGGCACGAACGCGACCGCTATATCGCTTCGCGGGTGGCGGCTGCCATTTCCCGCGCTATGATCGCCGGCATATCCTGGTCCGCCAGGCGGCGCGCCAGGCGGAGCGCCTGGGCAATGGCACGGCCCTTCGATCGGCCATGGCAGTTGATCAGGACGCCGTTCACGCCCAGGACCGGCACGCCGCCGAACTCCGCGTAGTCTATCCTTTTACCCAGCGCACGGAGCGCGGGCATGGCGAGGATCGCGCCCAACCGGGCACGCGGGCTGCTCCGCAAGGTCTCGCGGAGCATACTGATAATGGTGCCGGCGGCGCCTTCCAGTGATTTCAGGATGACGTTGCCGGTAAATCCGTCGCAGACGGCGACGTCGGCGGCGCCGCTGGTAACGTCGTTCCCTTCGATGTTGCCGATGAAATTGAGACTGCTGCCCTTCAGCAACTCGTAGGCGGCAAGAGTTAGCGCGGAACCCTTGCCTTCTTCTTCGCCGTTGCTGATCAGGCCGACTCTGGGGTTTTCAAGGCCGTTTACTATGCGCGAATAGACGGCGCCCATCTGAGCAAACTGCAACAGATAGCTAGGCTTACAGTCCGCGTTGGCGCCCATATCGATCAGAAAAGTCTGGCCGGTCCTGGTGGGTATGGTTCCTCCGAAGGCCGGGCGATCGATGCCGTCCAGCCTCTTCAGCACGAAGATACCGGCGGCCAGAATGGCGCCGCTATTGCCGGCCGAAACCGCGGCGCAGGCCCTGCCGCCCTTGACCATGCCGACGGTCATCGGCAAAGAGGCGTTTGGCTTGGCGCGCAGCGCTCTGGCGGGGTGTTCGTGCATGGCTATCGTTTCGGAGGAATGTTCGATCGAAATGGTTGGCGGCGCCGGGCCAAGCTTCTTCAACTCGGCACGAATAACGTCCCTATCGCCCACCAGACAGATGGCCAGGCCATCCTCGCGCGCCGCGGCAACGGCCCCGGCGATCGGCTCGGCGGGAGCGTGATCGCCGCCCATGGCGTCAAGCGCGATGGGTAGAGTAGACAACATCGTAATCCGCCTTGCGCTCCACGCTCTCGCGACACTTGCCGCACATTCGCTTCAGGATACCGGATACGCGGATTCCTTTATGTTATGTAACGAAACGGCCAGGCGTTGCGCGGCGATCGCGCGGCATGCACACCATGGCGCCGCCGGCTCATAGCGCTTCCAATTCGCGCGCCAGATCGTCGTAGACGGCCACCGCGCGGTCGATTGGCGCGGACGTGGACATGTCGACTCCCGCCTCTTTGAGGATGTCGATGGAATGCGCGGACGAGCCGGAGCGGAGGAAGCTCAGGTAGCGCTCGACCGCCGGCGTACCCTCGCGCACGATAGCGTCCACGAAGGCAGCGGCAGTGGCGACGCCTGTCGCGTATTGGTACGAATAGAAGTTAAAGAAATGGTGCTGAGCACGCATCCACGTGCTGCCCATGTCCTCGGGGGTTATCTCGACCGTGTCGCCATACCAGCGGCGCAGGATATCGGTATAGGTTTCGGTAACGCTCTCATACGTCAGCGTCCGCCGATTTTCCACCATATCGTGGACGGCTAGTTGTAGCGCGGCCATGCTCGACCCGCCGTAGAAGTTCGCATTGAATGTCGCCAGCGCCCGCGTAAGGACGTACCGGCGCAGCGCTCGATCCTGGGTGGTCCGCAGCATATGCCGCGACAACAACAGCTCATTCGTGGTAGACGCCATCTCGGCCAGAAACAGCGTGTAGTGCGCGTAGATGTATGGCTGCGTCCGCGTGCTAAGAGTGGAATGCGCGGCATGGCCTAATTCATGGGCAAGAGTGAACGTGTCGCTGATTTTGCCTTGCCAATTCATCAAAATGACCGGGTGGAAGCCATAGCAGGCACTCGAATAGGCGCCGCCGCGCTTCCCGGCGTTATCCGCCCAATCGACCCAGCGCTCGCCGAAGGCCTGATCGAGGATCGCTCCATACTCCGGCCCCAGGGGCGCGAGCGCCTCTCGCACCAGGTCACACGCCTCGCGAGTCGTAGACTGCTGGCGCGCATCCACGTCGAGCGGCGCCTGCAGGTCATAGGGCATCAGGCGGTCGACGCCAAGCTCGCGCTGCCGGAACCGCATGTAACGGCGGAACGGCTCGGCGCCGGCCTCCGCGGTGCGGACCAGGTTGTGAAA
>JANWHV010000147.1 GCA_025450255.1 Chloroflexota bacterium
ATCCAAGGGCGGCGTGGCTGCCATGACCCTGCCGCTGGCCCGCGATCTGGCCCAGCATGGCATACGCGGGGTCACCCTCGCGCCGGGCATATTTGATACGCCGAGGCTGGCAGGCCTGCCCGAGGCGGCGCGGGTATCGCTTGGCCAAGAAGTGCCGTTTCCAGCCAGGCTTGGCAGGCCCGACGAGTACGCCGGCCTTGTGCGGCACATTCTCCAGAACGCCATGTTGAATGGGGAGGTGATTCGCCTGGACGGCGCGCTGCGCATGGCGCCGCGCTGACGTTCACCCGCGCCGGCTCGCGTGGACGCCTCCGCCGGATCCGAGCGTTTTCGTTACGCGCCGAAGCCACTGTACACGCCGTTTCCGGGCGTGATGTAAGCGATCTACTGCTTGGTTCTGTCCAGGAATGCACAGGCAAGACGGCGGCCTGCTTGCATATCCTGGTTGGCTGAGTACAATGGGGCTACGATTCCACGGCCGTATGTTTGGCTAGAGCGCGAGAGGAGACGAGCCAGGATCACGTCCGCGTTGAAACCTGTCCGTGTGAAATTACGCCAATGATTTCAACGGGTTCCCAAGCGGGTCCGAAGGAGTGCCCTGATGAGGAAATTGAACCGGTTCGCGTCTGCATCATTCGCGCTGTTCCTGGCGCTGTCAATCGTCCCGTCCGCGCGGGCCGCCAATGCGCGCGCCGCGGCAACGCCCGGCGTGACCGACACCTCAATCATGGTCGGCACCTCGCTGCCGCTGTCCGGCCCGGCGGGCGCGTACGGGGTCATCGCAGGCGGTATTCAGGCGTACTTTAACTACGCCAACGCGCACGGCGGCGTGAATGGGCGCAAGCTGATGTTGACGGTGCTGGACGATGGCTATGACCCCTTGCGCACGCAGGTTAACGTCAAGCGGTTGGTGCTCAGCACGGGAGTTTTTGGACTGTTGGGCGTGCTTGGCACCGCGAACAACCTCGCGTCACTGAAGTTCGTGACGCAACAGCAGGTTCCACTCGTCTATCCGGCAACCGGCTCGACGCTGATGGCGAAGCCTTTCAAGAAGTATCTCTTCCCGCTGCAGGTTACCTATACCGTCGAGGGTAAGGTTCTCACTGACTATGCCGTGAAGACGCTGCATGCCAAGAAGCTCGGCGTGTTTTACCAGAACGATGATTTCGGCAAGGAGGGGCTTGACGCGGTAACCGCCCGAGCCAAGCTCGACGGCGCGGCCGTGGCCGATGCCGAGTCGTATGAAATCACCGATACGGATCTCAGCGCGCAGGTGCAGAAGCTGCAGCAGGCCGGTGTTGACGCGGTGATCATTTTCGCGATACCGAGCCCCGCCGCGACGTTCATCGGCACGGCCGCGAAGATTGGCCTGCGCGTACCGATGCTTTCAAGCTCGATCGCCTCCGATCCGGGCGTTATCAAGGCACTTGGACCGGCTGGAGAGGGTATCTACTTCGACGCCTATTCACCGTTGCCCGCATCCCAGGACGCCCGCGCCGCATTCTATCGCATGGTCATGATAAAGTACGGGAACACGTCCGCGGCGCCAATTGGCACCTTTACCGAGGCGGGTGTCGGCGCGGCGGAGGTTTTTGTCGAAGGCCTCAAGCGAGCCGGCAAGAATCTCACCCGTCCCGGATTTATCAAGGCGCTGGAAACGTTCAGGCGCTACAATGGGACGTTGTTCCCGAATTTAACGTTTACCGCGACCGACCATAGCGGCGTGCAGGGCGCGTATATGCTGCGGTCGCACAACGGCGGCCTGGTGGCGATCTCGGGCTACGAGTATCCGTGATTCGTCGCCGCGCGGCTGGGCTTTCCAGTGGGGGCGCGGGCATCACGGGTGCCAGGCCAGCCTGATGCCCGCGCCCCCGTCGTACGCGCGCCGTTAAGGCTTCGCCGGCAGCACTGTCGTTGGGGTGAGCGAGCGGAGGGCTGGTTGCAGAGCTTCGCGGTAGAACTGGTCGCCGGGCTTTCGACGGGCGGTATCTACGCGCTCCTCGCCCTCGGACTGACGCTCATTTACCAGGTCAGTGGGGTGGTGAACTTCGCGCAGGGCGCGATTGCCGCGATGGGCGCCTATGTCTTGTGGTCCCTTCTCTATCAGGCGAGCCTGCCGTTCTGGTTTGCGATCGCGTTGACCATGGCGGCCACGTTCGCGGTCGGCGCTATATTGCAGGCAGTGGTCTTACGGCGCCTGCGCCGCGCTCAGGCTGCGTCAGTGATCGTGACCCTGGGCCTGCTCATCGTCATAGAAGGCGCGCTGGGCTGGCGTTGGGGCTACCAGAGCCCGTCGATCGACGGCTTCGCGCAGCCTTTGATACTGCCAATTTCATCTGGCTCGTGGTCGATCCAGGGCGTGTACGTCAGCTATCTGGATGTCGTGTGCATTGCGTCGTCGTTGTCGCTCATGGCCCTTGTCTTCATCTTCCTGCGCTTTACGAAGCAGGGCGCCATGGTCCTGGCTGTCGCGCAGAACCCGCGGGGCGCCCGGCTTGTCGGCATCAACATTGACCGTGTGCGCCTGGTGGCCTGGGGCGCCGGCGCGATGATCGCGGCGGCGGCGGGGATTTTGATCCCTACCGCCAAGTTCGTTCCAATGAATCCAACCATGGTGGACCCGTTTCTTTTGAACGCGTTCGCGGGCGCCGTGGTAGGCGGTCTCGACAGTCTGGCGGGCGCGGCGATCGGCGCGTTGGCGATTGGCGTGATGCAGAATCTCATAGCGTTCTACTTGCCAAAGGAATGGACGTCCTGGGGCCTGAGCAAGGACGCCCTGGTGTTTATGCTGTTGCTGACCGTGCTGATGCTCAAGCCTGCGGGCTTGTTCGGCACTGCCGTGCAGCGCAGGGTTTGACGTGAAGCGCCCAGTGCTCCGTCCGGCCGTTGTTGTTCTGCCAATTGTGTTCGCGTGTCTGGCGGTGCTGCCGCTGCTGCTCACCGATGACTACAGGGGCGGCATCATCGACGCTGCCGCCACCTATGGAATAGTCGCGCTCGGCTTCAATCTGCTGTGCGGCGGCGCCGGACAGTTTTCGCTCGGCCATGCCGGCTTCTACGCGATCGGCGCCTTCACGGCCGGCCTGCTGAATAGTAACGGTGGCTGGCCGTTCTGGCTTGACGTTCCGGCGGCTGGGATCGTGGCCGCGGCGGCCGGTTTGGTCATCGGCATACCTACTCTACGACTCAGTGGACCCTATTTTTCTATCGCCACTCTGGGATTTGGCTTGCTGGTCGCGCAGGTGCTGCAGAGCGCCGACTGGGCAGGCGGCCGGTCCGGAATCTCCCTCAGTTCAGCACAAATCGGCTCGTTCACCTTTACCGAGGCCCAGTTTTTCTGGGTTGTTCTCGCGGTGCTGGGCATCGGCATGTTCGTGATCTATAACATTCGCCACGGCATGGCCGGGCTGGCTCTGGTCGCGCTTCGCGACAGCGAAGCGGCCGCCCAGGCGTGTGGCGTCAACCTCGCTCGCTACAAGGTGCTGGCGTTCGCGATCAGCGCCCTCTACGCTGGTGTCGCCGGCGCGCTTTACGCGCATTGGTTTGGCTACGTATCCGCCACGAGTTTTGGCCTGCCGCTATCCGTTCTCTTCGTGGCCATCGTGGTGATGGGCGGGCTCGACAGTACGGCCGGATCGCTGGTCGGCGCCGTTTTCCTCACCGCCATTCAGGAGAAGCTCCAGGATAATCCGCAACTCGCGCAGGCCCTCTATGGGGCCGTGATTATTGTCGTGCTGCTCTTTCTGCCCGGCGGTCTGATGGCCCTCAAGACGTACTGGCCGCGGGCAGTGTCGCTCGCGCGATCACGGCGCGAGGCGCCGCTGTCCGTCGATGGCTGATCTGCTTTCGGTTGCCTCGCTCAGCCTGTCGTTTGGCGGCCTTAAGGCGCTCGACGCCGTCGACCTCGTCGTTGCCGAGGGCAGCATCGCCGGTTTGATCGGTCCGAACGGCGCCGGTAAGACCAGCCTTTTGAATTGCATTTGCGGCTTTTACAGGCCGCAACGAGGCACGATCAGGCTTGGCGCCTACAACCTGCTCGGTTCGAAGCCGCATAACGCGGCGGCAAGAGGCGTGGCGCGCACGTTTCAGCACATGGAGCTATTTGGCTCGCTGTCCGTTCTGGACAACGCGATGGTCGGCTCTCATGTACTTGGTCGGCCCTGGGTTTTCGGCGAGGCATGGCTATTGCCCTCGGCACGCAAGAATGCGCAGCGCCGGCGTGAAGCAGCCATGGTGCTCTTGGATCTTCTGGATCTCACCGCCTACGCCTCGATGCCGGCGCGAGATCTGCCCCTTGGCCTGCAAAAGCGCGCGGGCCTGGCGCGCGCCCTTGCTTCCAGGCCGCGGCTGCTCCTCCTCGACGAGCCGGCGGGCGGGCTGAACGAGACCGAGAAGCACGAGTTGGCGGCGTTGTTGGCGAGCCTGCGCGCCGACCTGAATGTGGCGATCCTGCTAATCGAACATGACATGGACCTCGTTATGGGTCTGTGCGACGCCATTACCGTCCTGGACTTTGGCAAAAGAATCGCGTCCGGCTCGCCCGAGTCGATTCAGCGCGATCCAGCGGTGATCGCCGCGTATCTGGGCATCACGCATCCGAGGTCGGGCGAAGGCGGCGAGCGATGAGCGGCGCGTTTCCGCCTCTCGGCACGCGTCGTGATAGCGCGCCACCTCCTCCGATCCTGGAGGTAAGAAACCTCAGGGTAGCCTATGGCGCCGTGACCGCGGTGCACGATTTGTCCTTGAGGGTCTCCGCCGGCACGGCTGTAGCGGTGCTTGGAGCGAACGGCGCCGGGAAGAGCAGCGCGCTACGCGCTATCGGCGGCCTTACGGCGATTCGATCCGGTGAAGTGCGTTTCGCAGGATCGCGGATCGACGGCGCGCCGGCCGAGAAGTTGGTGCGCGCCGGGTTGGCGATGGTGACGGATACTCGTGACCTCTTCCCGCGATTTTCGGTTGAGCGGAATCTGCGCATGGGCGGCCTGCGCTTGCAAAGGGCTGAATGGTCGACGGCGCTTGAGGAAGTGCTAGCTTTGTTTCCCGCTTTGAGCCGGCTGTTACGGCGACCCGCCTGGACACTCTCCGGCGGCGAACAGCAAATGCTGGCGCTGGGCCGCGCGCTTCTGACGCGCCCGCGGCTGCTCTTACTCGACGAGCCGTCGTTGGGGCTGGCGCCGCTGATCGTCGAGAATATATTTACCGCGCTGGCGTCGATAGTCTCGCGCGGCACCGCCGTATTGCTGGTCGAGCAGTCGACCGCCGCCGCACTGAGGCTTTCTACCCACGCCTATGTGTTGCGGACGGGACATCTTGCGCTCGAAGGGCCCTCGGAGACCCTGCGCGCGGATGCCAGGGTGCTGGATCTCTATCTTGGCGGTGGCGACGATTTGACGCGCAAACCGCCGGCTACGACAGCCGGCGCCTGGCAAGTGAGCGAATAGGTACACTTTGACAGCAGATCGACATAATTCCGCCTGGAGGGCAATCCGATGGCCGACGCAGTGATTGTAAGCGCCGTACGCACCCCGTTCGGGCGCGCAAACAAGGGCAGGCTAACCGCGATTAGGCCGGACGATCTTGCGGCTGCCGCGATAGTCGCCGCGTTGGCGCGCGTACCGAGCCTTGACGTGTCACTCATTGAAGACGTCATTCTGGGCTGCGCATTTCCCGAGGGCGAGCAGGGCTTCAATCTGGCGAAACCCGTGTCGGCCCTCGCCGGCATTCCGAACACGGCCGGCGGTACCACCGTCAACCGCTTTTGCGCGAGCGCCTTGCAAGCCGTCAATATGGCCGCGCAAGCGATCCTGCACGGCGATGGCGACGTTATCGTGGCGGCTGGCGTGGAGAGTATGTCGCGCGTGCCGATGGGCGGATTCAACCCAAGCTTTAACCCCAAGCTTGCTGACGGCGCCGATGGGTTCCCCTGCGCCTATATCCCGATGGGCATGACCGCCGAGAATGTCGCTCAACGGCACCACCTCACGCGCGAGGAGCAGGACGCGTTCGCACTTCGCAGCCACCAGCGCGCGATCGCGGCCCACGACGCGGGGAAGTTTACCGAGGTAATTCGGGTCACGCTGCCGGATGGAACCGTTTTCGACGTGGACGAAGGGCCCAGACGCGATACGTCTTTGGAGCGGCTCGCTAGTTTGGAGCCGGTCTTCGTGAAGGGCGGCACGGTCACCGCGGGAAACTCCTCGCCGCTAAACGACGGCGCCACCGCGGCCATATTGATGAGCGCCGACCGCGCCCGCGACCTGGGGATTCGCCCGCTCGCACGCATCCGCGCGATGGCGGTTGCCGGCATCGATCCGGAGATCATGGGCCTTGGGCCAATACCGGCTACGCATAAGGCACTGGCACGGGCCGGGC
>JANWHV010000148.1 GCA_025450255.1 Chloroflexota bacterium
CACCGGCGATGCTGGAACTGGGGCAGGCCGAAGCCTACCGGCGCGGACTACATAACTTGCGCTTCATCGAAGCCGACGCCACCAACCTACCGTTTCCTGATGCGTCGTTCGATGGCGTCGTCACTCGCTTTAGTCTGCACCACATCCCGGCACCGCTGCGCTGTGTACGTCAAATGGCGCGCGTCCTGCGCCCGGGTGGCCACGTGGTCATCGGCGACCATCTGGCAGATGACGATCAATTCCCCTACGCATGGCATCAGGAGATCGAACGGCTGCGTGATCCATCGCACTGGGCGTGCCTCACGCCCAGCCAGTTGCGATCACTGGCGTTCGACGCTGGCTTGACCATGGTGTCGGACTACATCATCCCGTTTTCTATGGACTACGAAGAGTGGATTGCCCGTGGGACCGGCGGACCCAGGATGCGGGAGATTATCACTGGATTACTCGAGCAGCGTCCCGGCGGCAGTGATTCCTTTCGCGTCGAACAACAGCCCAGTGGCGAGCGCTTGCACCTGCGCTACTGGCTGGCACTGCTGGAGAAACCGCCCGCCTAGCTCTCTCGTATGCTTTTCAAGAGCAGTTTCCCCTGCCTGCCCCACAGCACGATGGAGCAGGCAGGTAGCTCTTGACAATCACCACTCGATGGATTTGTGGTGAATAACAAGGGGAGCTTGTCATGATCACCGCTCATGGATGGCGAGCGCCATGGCTACGAGATCATGCAGGGCATCACCCGAGATAGCAACGGCGAAACACGCCTGGGGTCCGCAGCCGATGGCGAACGGAGCCCGTATTACCGACTGACACTCGGCGGAATCAACGCCGCCGCTAGCGAGACTGGTTGGCTGAAGCGCTTGCTCGCACTTGCGAAACACAAGGCGGCAGGCACGCGGGCGCAACGGGGGAAAGCAAGCCAGTGATACACGGCTTACCCAGATTGGTTGCGTTATCGACCGAGGTCTACGCGCGCCTCCTGCGCACGCTGCCCGCTACCTTTCGGGATGCCTACGCACCCTCGATGGTACTGGATTTTCGTGACCTCACTTTCACGGCATCGCGCGATCACGCTACCCCTGGGCTGCTGGCGATCTGGCCATTTTGGAACGCGCGAGCACGGAAACTGGCGCCAGTGATTGCTGGCCAGGCAACTCATGAGGACTTGGGTCCGGCAGCGCTACCTACCGCGGGTGGCGCACCCGCACGCATCGTTCTGGTCATCGGTGTCTCGGTTCTGACCGCTGGCAGAGCCCCATCGTTAGCGGCGGCGCTCTCGCCTGTAGCGTTTTCGGCGGTCGCCGTCGGATCACTTATCGCCGGGTTCGCAGGCCAGATCTGGTGAGTGACGCTAGCACCGCGGCGCTGTTCACTTCGCGTTTGGCGTTCCGCCGGTTCACCGAAGCCGATGCCCAGTTGTTGTTCGACCTTGATAGTGATCCGGAAGTGATGCGCTGGCTTACAGGCGGGTCACCGACACTACTCGATGTAGTGCGGTCTAGCATCTTGCCCCGCTTCCTTGGTTCTTATGACGCAAGCGGGGCTTTTGGCGCGTGGGTCGCGCTGGAACGCTCCAGCGGTGCGTGCATCGGTTGGTTCAACTATGTGCGAACGGGGGTTGGCATACCAGTTGAGGCACATCTTGGCTATCGGTTGCGCCGGGAAATGTGGGGGCACGGCTACGCCACGGAAGGAGCACGCTTCCTGGTTGACCGAGGCTTTCGTGAGTATGGTGTGATTCGCGTTTCCTCCACGACATACGAACACAATCTGGCATCGCGGCGGGTGCTGGAGAAGGTTGGACTGCGCATTACGCGCCGTTTCCGCCCCACTGCCGAGGAACTTAAATCGGCGAGCATGTCCACCCTAGACACGCAGGAGGTGTGGGACGGCGACGAACTAGAGTACGCGCTAACCCTCGACGAGTGGCGGGAGCAAATACCCCCTGAGGAGCCTGGGTAAAGTGCTCGTCCATTTGACCCGGAGTTCTACTCGACGCTATGATGATCGGTCGCAGCGAGTGTCGCATCATCTCCAGCCTGGGATGTGCGGCGCCCTAACAGCCGCGTGTGGCGGCACTGGATAAAGGAGCCGAGCGTTGGGCGTCAGTGCCAACACCGTGGTCAAAGCATGGGAAAAGCCCAAGCGCTTCCCCTATGGCAGTTCTACCGCACGGCCAAGTCCGCGCAAGAAGAGCCAGCCACACGACAAGTGGCTGCGCGACGACCCTCATCCCACGCGCAGTCGTGACGCACGGCATACGCAATCTCGCCGCGCTATGGCTCGCACAGCGCGCACCAAGGCCGGTCGCAACGTCTCGTCTCGATAACCTAGGGCCCTAAAGGCGCGATCAAACCGATCTGCTCGTGTCCATCGTGGTTGATGGATTCACCCATCGCACCTGTTCCCTCTGCGGTTACGAACCGGCGCCGCTTACTTGCCACCCTCTTGCTGCGCCCGTTCGAGCAGTGCCTTCATATAGCCGATGGTATATGCCGTGCCCAGGCGGGGATCATCGGCCATGCGTGGGATGTGATCGGGAATGGCCACACCGCGGAAACTAGCTTCCTGCATTGCTCGCATGATCACATACATGTCCTGGTAGCCGTCGTCGATGAACGTTTCGATGAAGTGCGGCAGTGGCGCATGCACGTTGCGGAAGTGCACCTTGAACAGCTTCCGTTGCTCGCCAAAGGCCTTAATGGCCTGAACGGCGTCCACGCCCCACAAATGGCCGCCTTCTAACCAGCAGCCAACGCACAGGCAGACGCCAACGTTCGGGCTGCCGGCGATGGCCAGCGCCTTCTGGTAGCTGGCGAAGGTGCTGAAGAGTCGGGGAACCCCACCCATACGCGCAATTGGCGGGTCATCCGGGTGAATGCCGATCATCACGTTCTCGTTCTCGGCCACCTTCGCGACCTGGCGAATGAAGTGGGTGTAGTTGTCCCACACTTCCTCGTCAGAGTACTCGCGCCCGTTGGTTAGCGGCAAGAAATACTGCTTGCCGTGCCACTGGCCGGCCGTAGCCTTTGCCTCGTCGAACGACCGTGCAGGCGCGCCACCTCGTGTGAACTCGCGCTCCGTGCTCCAGATGCCATTGGGCATATGGGCATACGTGGTGTACGGAATCCCGGCTGTGCCAAGCGCCTGCAAGTGGCGCTTGTATTCCTCGACCTTGGCGTCCCGCTCTGGCGTAGCCAGAACAATCGCATCTTGGTTGTGGACATCGCTATTGCCGAAGCCGTACACCGTGATGTTGTGCTCAGCAAACAGCTGTTTGCGACTGGAGTAGTACGCCGCGCTCGACTTGGTCGAGTCGGTCCACAAGACCGCGTAGCGCACGCCCATCTGCTCTACAAACTGCAAGTCAGTCTCGGAAGACTCGGGAGACATCTGGGCAGCAATCTTGATACCGGGAGTAATGCTGTCCAGTGGACTTGGTCGGACTGCATCGGTGGTGGGGGCGGTCATCAGGCGGGACTCCTTGCTGTGATGCCGGCTTTCCGGCAGGCGAGATCAGCGTTGCCGCAAGAGATGATAGCAAACGATGCGAACTTGGGTGCCACACGCACCAGAGGTATCGATCAACTGCTAGGTGACGACTTCGGCAAGCCGTCCGTTCTCCGCTGCCTGGCGCACCTCCATTGCGATGCGCCGGCCAACGCTCATTTCCATGCCAAACCTGTAGCGCGTGTAGGGTGATGTGGTGAGCAGGATGGGAGCGCCTGGCACCCGCAAGCTCACGTCGAAACAGACAAACTCGCCTCGGTCGTCGAAGATGCCTTGTAGCGCAAGCGGTCCGATGATCCCCGGTGGAAACGCTCGCTGCGCCGCTGCCGCGAAGCGCTCGCCCAGGTCAAACACGTGCTCCAGCAGCGACTCCCGCACCGTCACGCCGCGATGCCCAACCGGAATCAGCGTGGGCCTGACCTTGGCTCCTAGCTGCTCCTCCGCGGTCATGCGCAGCACACCTTCGATGTTGGATTCGATGCGCTGATCGGCCCCCATAAACTCCACGTCGCCGGACAATGGCGACACAAAGTAGTCTAGATTGAACTGTGCACCGACCACGAACTCCTCGATGGTGGCCGCCTCCAGATCTTCGCTGCGTATTTTGCCTTTTTCGATCAATTCCCCGCTGACACGTGCGAACTCGCCAAACGACGAGACGGTAAAGAATCCCCGCTCGACGGCGCGCTCGGCCTGTGGCAGCTTCACCATGACCAGGCGGTCGATGGCCTCAGGGTTTGTGAAGCGTTGTGGCGAACGTATGCCAGCCTGAGCCATCAAGTCGTATTGGTTTGGCTGTGCCGTCCGCTCTTCGGCTCCGAGCAGCATCCGGCCCCCGAACAGCGGTATGGCGAAGCGATGCCGGATGGCCCCGTCGCCCACGTACACCGAAAACGACCGGTTGGGCACAAACACCGTCGAGAGCGAGTGCAGCCGGTCCAGCACGGGTTGCGCAACGATCTGGCTGAATCGTTCCAGCACAATCACTTCGTCGAATAAGTTGCGAAAGTGCTTGGTGTATGTCTGCTCCCGACCTTGCTGGCACACCACGACGGTGCGCAGGCCCTCCTCGTGGGCGCCGTAAGCAACCTCGAGAGCCGAGTGGCTGCCCAGGACGCCGAGATGGATGTGCTCAGGAACATAGCCCGCAAGCAGCGTTCTCCCGTCGACACCTGCTGAGGAATCGTGCATGCTGGTCGTTCCCCTCTCCACCGGTCCTTCGCGTGCAGGCTAACGGGTTCCTTCACCTACTCGCAAGCGCGGCTTGACCCAGGTGAAGGGGCGGTGGTACCGTGAGCGATCCGGGGCTGTAGCTCAGTTGGGAGAGCATCGCCTTTGCACGGCGGGGGTCTGGGGTTCGAGCCCCCACAGCTCCACGGCTTCTATCAGAGGGAATCCGCCCGCTCCAAGCAACCGGAGTGGGCCGATTTACCGTTTTGACGTTAACCAGTACCCTAACAGGGAATCGTTCCTACCCTAACCGTGACGATCCATCGATGACGGCGCGTTCCAGGCGGTCGGCGGCATCTTGGTCCATTTCTGGCACGGCGTGCGTGTAGAGGTCGCCGGATATGCGAATGCTGCTATGACCTAGGCGCTCCCAGACGGTCGTTATATCGATACCTGCCCGCCGCATCGTCGTTGCGGCAAAGTGTCGAAAACAAGGCCATGGTCCTCTGTGCGGTCGTCCTCACCGTCGCAGCGCACGTACAGACGCTCTGACGCTTCCCATGCGGCACAATAAACGAGCATGGTCCTTGAGGACGGCGATGCAGGTCCGCGCTGGAGTGCCTTTCTGGGCCGGTGGCCCATGTACGAGGGAGCACGCACGATGCTAACTGCATCCGATTTTCCCCTCTGGCTCCGGGTCGCGCACTACGTCAACCTGCTCTTCATGTTCATGCTCATGCGCGCCGGCCTGCAAATCCTGATGGCCCATCCCCGGCTCTACTGGAATACCAGTTGCAAGCCGGGCTCCGAATGGATCAAATTCACCAAGGCCACCGTGCCGACCGACCGCTTATATACGGCGATGGACGATGAACGGCCGATCTCTCCCTGGCTCGCCTTGCCGGGAAAGGATGCGCTCGGCCTGGGCCGGCACTGGCATTTCTTCTGCGCCACATTCTGGATGCTCAACGGGCTCGTCTATGTGGTCTTGCTCGTCACGAGCGGCGAGTGGAGCCGCCTGGTCCCCACGTCCTGGGAGATCGTGCCGCGCGCCTGGCAAACGTTGCTCATCTATCTCAGCTTCCACATCCCACCGGCCAGCGACTTTCGTCCCTACGATCCCTTGCAACAGCTGGCCTATGCCGGCGTGACCTTCCTCCTGGCCCCGTTCCAGATTGTCACCGCCTTCGCCATGTCTCCCGCCGTCGAAGCGCGTTTCCCTTGGTTCGTGAAGCTCCTGGGGGGAAAACAGGGCGCGCGCAGTTTGCATTTCATTGGCCTGGTGCTCTGGGCGCTCTTCGGCATCGTCCACATCGTGCTGGTCTTCGTGGTCCACTTCCAGGACAATGTGCGCCACATCATCGTCGGCGACTCCCCGGGCGCTGCCCACGCCAGTCTCGCCCCGGCGATGGTCATCTTCTTCGGCAGCCTCGCCCTGGTCGTGCTCATCGCCGCCTGGGCGTCGTGGTATTCATTGGGTCACCGGCGCCGGATCCAGCACGTCCTCGGGGCGGTCGTCGATCCGATCCGTATGCTGAGCATGCAGCACCTGACCACTCGACAGCACTACCAGCACGTCTCGTCGTACTTCTGGACCAATGGCTATCCCCCGGCAACTGAGGAGTACAAGAAACTGGTCGAGGCGAACTTCGCCGAGTATCGGCTGGAGGTGTCCGGGCTGGTGGACACCCCGCTGCACCTCTCCCTCGACGACCTACGCCAGATGACCGCGCAAACCCAGACGACCCTCCACAACTGCATCCAGGGCTGGAGCGGTATCGCCACGTGGACGGGCGTGCCTGTCACCGAGATCTTGCAACGGTGCGGCGCCTCGCCGCGCGCGAAGTACCTTGTCTTCACGTCCTATCAGCAGGGAAAGCAATCGTTCCCCCCGGCGACGCAGGCGTGGGAGCATCCCTTCTACGAGGCCCTTCCCCGCATCCAGGCCGAACATCCGCAGACGATTCTGGCCCTGGCCATGAACGGGAAGCCCCTCTCCATTGAACACGGCGCTCCGGTACGTCTGCGGGTCGAGACCTACTTGGGCTACAAGATGGTCAAATGGGTGCGCTCCATTGAACTGGTTGAGGACTATTCGCACTTCTGGGATGGACAGGGCGGCTTCCGCGAGGATAATCAGTACTTTGGCCGAAGCGCGGAAATATAGCCCTCACCCGGTCGACTGTGCCGTGCCGGCCCCGTCTACCGTGGCGAGGGCCCGCTCGAACAGGGCGCGTGTGGCGTCACGGCATGAATCGCCATAGCATGGCAAACGGCCAATCCCAACGATCTTACGCTCGCGCATGCGCGGCTCGGCGAGCGGAGCCACCAAGGCGGTACCGTCGGCGAGCATCGGCGTTGGCGTGCCCCCCACGCCGTACCGCTCTTGACCAAGCTTTCGCTCAGCCAGCACCGCGGCCCGGGCCTCATCGCCTGCGAAGTCGCGGCTGAAGCGGCTCAGGTCTAACCCACCTTCCCGGGCGAGTTCCAGCAGCACCTCGGGACGGCCGATGTTCCGGCTCTGGGCGAAAAACGCCCGGCGGATGCGCAGGTCATAGTCTTGACCGACAGCGTCGCTCTGCCGGGCCGCACACCAGGCCGCGACGAAGGCTGGTAAGGTCGTGGCGGGCCAGTCGGCGCCCCGGTAGGGCGCGAACTCGGCGTCCGGCTCTTGCAACGCTGCCAGCCACCACTCCTGCTCCAGGATGTCGCGCGGCGCCGCCTCGCCATCACCGACTTCCAACGGGAACGGTCGGGTCCGTAGCCGGACGCGTCCCCGATATTCCGGCGCGACCGCATTCAGGCGCACGGCCATGATATAGGACCAGGGTCAGTAGTATTCTGCCCACTCCCAGAGTTCCGGCAACGCCGCGTCAGTCGAGTTGGTCATGGAGTTGCTCCTTGCCCGGTGCGACCGCTGCTGGCCGCTACCGCCCGGCGGTTTTCACGGCGTCTCCGCCGCACTGGCGACGGTGCCCGAGGCTGGCCCGGGTCCCCCATAGCCCGTAGCCGCGATCGTGAGCAAGTATGCGCTGTCCGCCAGCGCCGCCACGGCGTGGAGTACTCCCGCCTCCAACGCCAGCACCTGGCCGACCGACAGCAGCATCGTCCGATCCAACGCCGTGATCTGCAGTTGCCCGCCCAGCACCTGGATCGAGATCGGGCCGGTGGCATGATGCTCGTCCACCACCGCTCCCGCCTTTAATGCAATCAGGACGACACGGAAGGCCTGCTCCTTCACCAGCGTCTTGGCATCGTGACCGTGCTGCTTCCAGCTCGCTTCCTGGTGCAGTTGCTCGAGTTCCCGCGTGAGGTCGAAGCTGAGCACCGGGCCCGCGACCCAGCGCGCGGCGCGCTCCGGGCCGCCGTGGCTGGCGCCGGTTAGCCCGGCCAGCTGGGTCTCCACGACCTGATCTTCCGCCATTATCCTCGCCCCCTTGCCTGCCCGGCTGCCGGCGTCAACGATCAGTGGCGCCGCATCGTTCGTGCCAAGCCGTGCCGGCACCCTGATCTTGAGGCCGCGTACGCCGACGACGGAATAGCCTTTTCTATATGCTACCCGCGGGCGATGCAACGACGGCGTTGTACTATCCCACCGCGACACCGCCGTCGCCGTGGCGCGAGGCGGAGCACGACGGTGACCGATCCTTCGACCATCTGGACGATCGGCCACTCCACGCGTCCGTTCGAGGAGTTCCGCGCGATCCTCCGCACCTGGGTGATCGAACGCGTGATCGATGTGCGTATCTGGCCCCATTCGCGCCGGTACCCATGGTTCGACGGAACTGCACTGGCAGGCGCTTTGCAAGCCGTGGATATCGGCTATACACCCTTGCCGGTGCTCGGCGGCCATCGCCGCCCTCATCCAGACTCTCCCAACACCGGCTGGCGCAACCGAAGTTTCCGAGGCTATGCGGACTATATGCAGACGTCCGAGTTTGCCGCGGGCCTGGCCGAACTGCTGGCGCTGGCCGACCAAGCGCGGATGGCGATAATGTGCGCCGAGGCGCTGCCCTGGCGCTGTCACCGGTCCCTCATCGCGGACGCGCTGGTGGTGCGCGGCGTGCGCGTGGTGGACCTCCTCACCCGAACGAGCGCGCGGGAACATCAGTTGACGTCGTTCGCCCGGGTGACCGGCGCCCACCTGGTGTATCCGGCAATGGAGGACGCGCCAGGTGACTGACGGCTCAGATATACGTGCTCCGACCGCCACCGTTCGGCCCGATTGTTGCCGCAGGTGTGCTCGCTTAGCGTGGGGTGTAATGACGCAACGGCAGCCAGGACCCCGCCCATCAGTGGCTCGTGAGGGAGAAGCGACGTGGCATCGACACCCCGGGTAACGCAGGCCAATATCGCGGAACATCGTCTCGTGCAGGTAATCGAACCGGGGAACCGGCTGGATCCCATTATCGATCGGGTGCAGCAACCCGCGTACGCGTTCCTGATGCGGCACGCGCCGTTACGGTCGGCGCTCAACTGCGCCTGGGCGGGACACCCAATCCATGCCATACTCACGGAGGTGCCGATCGGTGCATGGACGGCCGGCTGCGTGTTGGACCTGCTGGATGCACTCCGCCTCCATCGAACGCTCCGGCCGGCCGCCGACCTGGCGCACACCATCGGGTTGATCGGGGCGCTCGGCGCTGCGGTGTTCGGCATTGCCGATTGGAGCTACACCATGGACCGACCGAAGCGGGTCGGCTTTGTCCACGGTGCGGCCAACGTGCTCATCTCCGGCATCTTCGGTGGCTCCCCCCTGGCTCGAGCAAAGGGGAAGCGACCCACCGGCGTTCTACTCTCGTCGTTGGGCTGGGACTTGCTGCGCGGCTCGGGCTTCCGAGTCACCTACGGCCAGGTGCTCCAGTGCCCGGCGTCGGTCGCACAGCCGGCGTTCCAAATCCGAGTCTGGGGTGGCCAGATCGAAGTCTGCCGCGGGCGGCCGACGCCCTCGACGGACGCCAATTGAGGCCCGAACGACGGGTCTACGCCGGAGGGGTGAACATGCAAGGAGACCAGAGACCCATCTATCTCACGGTCGCGGGGCGACAACGATTGGAGCGCCGACTCGAGGCGTACGAGGCGGAGCTCCGAGAGGCGGACTCTGGATCCGGCAAGGACGAGGCCGAGGATGCGGTGGATGAGGCGACCGATCTTGAGGCCGCGGACCATGTCGGCCAACTGCGGGACCTGATCGAGGCAACGCGAGCGGTCTTAGCCCAGGCACTCCCGTTGCCCTCAGGGCCCGCCGACAGCGTCGTCCGCCAAGGGTCGACCGTGCAGGTTCGCGACCAGACGGGCGAGGAACGTGCGTTAATGCTCGTCGACGGCGCCGAGCTCGACCCCGCCGCGGAGGATGTGTCCACCGACTCCCCCGTAGGCCAAGCGCTGCTCGGCCGCGTACCAGGCGACCGGGTGGCGGTCGAAACGCCGGAGGGCCAACGGATCCTCACCGTCCTCTCGGTTATGCCGTATCGGGGCCAGTGACGTCGCCGCAGTCTCGCGCCGGTCCTTCGATCAGCCTGGGGCTGCCGGCGCTGACCTGCCGTTGGCGCGAGCGACCTCGAAGCAGCGGGCCGGAATCCACTGACCGATCACTCGCCGCCCGGAACCGGAGTGATGAGCCCCTCGTGCAGGAGACGCCATCCCAGGGCGTAGAAGTACAGGTAGCCTCGAGTGGCCCCCATCCGCGTCAGGATGGCCTGTCGCTCGCCATCCCGCGCCGGGTCCTCCGCTTCCAGGAGTCGCCCGAGGTTCTTCGCCGCGCCCACGTCGCCGGCCGGGAAGACCTCCATCCGGCGCAAGCCGCGTAACAGGATGAGCCCCGCGCTCCAGGGACCGATTCCTGGGATCTCGATCAAGATGTCCATGGCCGTTGCGCTGGGCAGCGCTGCCAACCGCTCCTCATCGAGCTCCCCCGCCACGATGCGCCGCGCCACGTCGCGTAGCGCGGCGGCCTTGGCCCGACTCAGTCCCAGGTCTCGCAACGCTTCGACGTCGCTAGCGGCGAAGAGCTCCGGCCGTGGGAACGCGTCGTACGTCCGGTCGGCCAGGCGGAGGCGCTCGCCGAAGCGTTCTACCAGCCGCCCCACGACCGCATCGCCGGCCGCCAGGCTGACCTGCTGGAAGGGGATGACGTTGGCGATGGCTTCGAACAGCGTTGGGAAACGGGGTGGCTTGAGGCCGCGTAGCGATGCGGTAGCCGCCTGTAACCGGGAATCAGAGCGCGCCGCGCGGTAGAACGGTGCGAGGTCGACCGCCGGTCCCAACAGGCGCTGGACCGCCGCGCCGAGCTGTTCCTGGGTCCGCAGGGAGACCGGTCCGCCAAAAACGAGGCCGCGCAGATCCGGTGTGTCGATGTCGCCGCGATTCTCGACAGCCACCAGCCGGAGCCCCTCCGCGGTCGGCAGGACGCGCAGATAGCGGCCATCCTCCCAGCGGTTGACGCGATTCGTGGGCCGCCGCTGCAGCACGCGCACGGTGGCTTCCAGGGAAAACGGTGGTACGGCAGGGATGGCAAACGAGGCAGTCGCCGCAACCGGTCCGGTTCCACTCTCAGGCGTACTCTCCAGCACTGGACGTCTCCCACGCTCGGCCGGCACCACCTGGCACGCCGCTTGCCTCGCGGGTTCATCCAGGGGCGGGTCAACGACTGCCTACTCGCTGATCGTCATACTGCGAGGACAGGAGAATAGGGTGAAGCAGCCCATTGTCAAGGGCCATCCGCTGCATGCGTTGGCCTCCGATCTGCCGGCTGCCGGCTGCCGGCTTCATAACCAGCTATCTGTTTGACGTCCTCGCCTGGACGGTCAGTCCGGCGCCGCTTCCTCGCCGGATCTTTGCCCTTTCTTGCTGCCGAAACTTGCGCGGGCCGACGCCCGTTGACGCAGCAGGAGCTGGAAGGACCTGGCCGGCACGGCACGGAAGGTCGCCGCGCGGTCCCTCCACGTCGCAGGTGCGATCGCCCAGGTCCGTGGCCGGATCATCGCCCTTGACCAACGTCTCTTGGAGGATGCCGTCGAGGAATCGTGCGCAGGGACGACGCAAACGTCGTCGCCCGCGCCGCGTCAGCCGCTCGTGTTCGGAAGGTTGTCGCCAGTAGTTGCTCCGGCGCCTCAGGCGCCCTCGCGCGGTCCGTCGCAGAGAACGCCGCCGGAATCCGAGACCGAGCTGGCAATCGTGGTACTCTAGCACGATCAGCAATCGGCGTAAACGGCCGGCACGGAGTTTGCCCCACCACGCACGCTGTGGGGTATCTGGCGAGGAACGTCGGGAGAGCAGTGAACGGGCTGAGGAACAAAGAACAAGCCCTATGGGTATCCTGAGCTATCTCGGTCAGAACTGGCCGACCCTCGGGCCGGAAGTCAAAACGCACCTGGAAATCGTCGTGGTGGCGATGGTCGTGGCGACCGTCATCGGCCTGTTCCTCGGGATCCTTTCCGCCCGCTCGGCCCGCGTGGCCGCCGTTGCACTGAGCGTCACCGGCACGCTGCTCACCATCCCCAGCTTCGCCCTGTTCGGCGTGCTGGCCATCAGTTTCGGCATCGGCAACCGACCAGTCGTTGTCGGCCTGATCCTGTACGCGCTGCTGCCGATCGTGCGCAACACCATGGTCGGCATCCAGGCCGTCGATCCGGCGGTGCTGGAGGCGGCGCGTGGCATGGGGATGCGTCCGAGGCAGATCCTCCGGCGCGTCGAGCTGCCGCTGGCGTTGCCGGTGATCCTCGGCGGGCTACGCCAGGCGACAGTGATGATAGTCGCCATCGCCACCGTCGGCGCGGCGGTCGGCGCCAATAACCTCGGCCAGCCGATCTTCGCCGGCATCCGCGACACCAATCGCTTGGAAATCATCAGCGGCATTATCCCTGCTGCCTTGATTGGCCTCCTCGCGGATGCCGTCCTGGGCAGCATGCAGCGCGCCGTACAGCGAGGCCGCCCCGCCGGAGAGCCAGCATGATCATCTTCGATCACGTCAGCAAGGCCTATGGCGAGCATCTCGCCGTCGATGATCTCTCGCTTGACATCGCCGATGGGGAGATCGTCGTGCTGGTCGGACCCTCCGGCTGCGGCAAGTCGACCACCTTGCGCATGATCAACCGGTTGATCGAGCCGACGAGCGGCACCATTTGCATCGCCGGGCGCGATACACGCCAGCAGGACGCCACCACGCTGCGACGCTCCATCGGCTACGTCATCCAGCAGGTGGGGCTCTTTCCGCATCTCACGGTGGCGGAGAATGTCGGTACGGTACCAAAACTGCTGGGCTGGCAACGGGCGCGCATCCGCCAGCGTGTGGATGCGCTGCTGGATCTGGTGGGGCTGCCCGCCAAAGAATATGGCGAGCGGTTGCCGAACCAGTTGAGCGGCGGGCAGCAGCAGCGCGTTGGCGTGGCCCGCGCGCTCGGCGCCGATCCGCCGCTACTGCTCATGGACGAGCCGTTTGGCGCTATCGACCCGGCGACGCGGGGCCACTTGCAGGATGAGCTGTTGCGCCTGCAGGCGGTGCTGCACAAGACGATCGTCTTCGTCACGCACGACATCGACGAGGCAATCAAGCTGGCGAACCATGTCGCGCTCTTCCAGGCCGGGGGACGCCTGGCGCAGTACACTACGCCGGCCGATTTGCTGGCCCATCCGGCCAGCCCTTTCGTGACGGAGTTCCTCGGCAGCGGCCGGCTGTTACGGCGGCTGGGACTGATCCACCTTGATGCCATCGCTTTGGCGCCGGCCGCCGGCGCCAATCCGGCCGCCACCGTGCGGGCCAGCGCCACCCTGCACGAGGCCCTGGACGTGGTGCTCGGCGCGGCGGATGGCCGCGCTGGGGTCAGCGATGGCGACCAGATCATCGGCGTCATCGATGCCGATACGATTCGGCGGGCCTCGCAATGAAGGGCACGACGCCTCGCCGCCGCTGGTGGCGTCTGCTGCAGACGCCATTAATGGTGGCCATCGGTCTCTTGCTGGTCTACCTGTACGTTGCCTACACGCCCGCCCGGCTCGGCGACGACCAGATCCTGCAGCTCAGCTTCCTGGAGAGCCGGCTTATCCGCCATATCGAGCTGATGGTGATCTCTTTTGTCATCGCCGCGATGATCGCTGTGCCGATCGGCATCCTGCTGGCGCAAGCGGGATACGGTTGGCGTCTCCCGGTGTTCCTGGTCGCCAACCTCGGTCAGGCGGTGCCGAGCATCGCCGCCCTGGCGTTGGCCTTCACCATACTCGGACTCGGCCTGCGAAGCGCCGTGATCGCCCTGGTGCTCTACGCGCTCTTACCGATCCTGCGCAACACCCTGCTGGGTATCCACGGTGTGGACCCGGCGGCGGTCGATGCGGCGTGCGGTATGGGCATGACGCGCTGGCAGGCGCTGCTGCGCGTGCAGTTGCCGCTGGCCAGCCCGGTAATCTTCGCCGGCTTGCGCACCGCACTGATCCTCGTGATCGGCACGGCCACCCTGGGCAATTTCATCGGCGCCGGCGGTTTGGGCGATGTGATCGCCGCCGGCCTGGGCGGCGGACGCAACCGCATCGTCGTCACCGGCGCCGGGATGGTCGCTGCGCTCGCCTTACTCTTCGAGTGGGGGTTTGCCTTCGTGGAACGGGCAATGACGCCACGCTTGTAGTTGGGCGTCAACGCGCTGGCGGCGCCGTACGTGCAGATCAGACCGTGGCGCCACTGCGGATGTAGGAGCAACAGAGTAAGAGGAGCGATGAGACGGCTTCCATGGATGATCACGGTGGTCCTGAGCATGTCGTTGCTGGCGGCGTGCGCGAACAGCGGCAGTCTTGGTGCTGCCTCAAGCAGCAGCGTCGCGACGAGCGCCGCAGTGTCCGGTACGACCACTGCCGGAAAGACGGCCGACAATTGTGCGGTGGGCCCCGGCACGAGCGGCAACGGCGCCTCGGTCAGTATCGGCAGCAAAGCCTTCGCCGAGGAGGAGTTGCTGGCGACAATCACCCAGTTGGTGCTGGAGAAGGGCGGCTTTAAGGTGACGTACACGACCAAAGCCGCCGATCCCGTGATCGACCAGGCACTGCGTTCGGGCAGCGTCGACATGCTCTGGCAGTACACGGGCACGGAGTTGCAGCAGTTCCTCAACGTCGATACCCCACCCACGGATCTGAACGCCGCGTTCAACCTTGCCGCCCAAAAGGACGCCGCCAACAACCTCTGCTGGGTTGCCCCCGCCCCGATGGACGATACGAACGGCATCGCTATCAAGGCAGCGAACAAGGCCACTTTTGGCAGCACGCTCTCCGCGTTCGGCCAGTACCTGCAGGCGAAACCCAGCACCAACGTCTGCATCATGTCGGAGTTCCGGACCCGCCCGGATGGCTTGCCCGGTCTGGAGAAGACCTATGGCGGCGGCTACGCCAAGGCCAACTACATCGACATCGGGGCGACGGCCGAGGCGCCCATCGCCGCCGGCCAGTGTGACGCGGGCGAGGTCTTCACCACCGATTCGGCCATCGCCGCCAACAACCTGTACGTGTTGGAGGACGACAAGCACCTCTTCCCGCCGGACAATGTCGGCCTGATCGTGCGCGCCGACGTTCTCAAGAAGAACCCGGCGATTGCCAACCTGATGACCCCGGTGGCGGCGAAGCTGACAACAGCGGTGATGGTCGACCTCAACAAGCAGGTGGAGGTCGACAAGAAGAGTGTCACTGACGTCGCTCGCACATGGTTGCAGCAGAATGGCTTCTTGTAGGCCGGAGCACGAAGGCGAGGAACGTCCGATGGCGACGCAATGCACCCACCAGGACCAGATCCGCGACGTCACGCCGAGCGGGAACGGCTGCAAGGAGTGCCTGGAGATGGGTGAGACGTGGGTCCACCTCCGCATCTGCCTGACGTGCGGCCACGTCGGCTGCTGCGACTCGTCCAAGAACAAGCACGCCACCAAGCACTTCCACGCCCAGCACCACCCGATCATCCAGTCCTTCGAGCCCGGCGAGGGCTGGCGTTGGTGCTACGTAGATCAGCTGTACGTCCCGTGAGGAGGCATTCGGCCAGCTCAAGTGCCGGGATCGGCAGCGCCTTTGTTTGGCCCCACGAATCGGTAGCCAACCCCCTAGACGGTCTCGATATACCGTGGACCGCCCTGGCGTTCCAGCCTACGCTGGGAGGAAAGCCGCGCGGGTGAGCAGACGATGAGGGATCAACGGCGAACGCCGCTGGCGGTGGAGCAGATTGAGTCCTTCCACTGCTCCGCGGCGCTGCGCCAGCAGCTGGTGCGCCGCAGTCGCCTCTTCGCCGACCTGTCGCCCGCCGAGGCCGCGGCGGTGAGCGAGCTGTTCCGCGAGCACGGGTATCGGCAAGGACAGTGGATCTACGTCGCTGGCGAGCCGGCTGAGCGGCTCGCCATCATAGCGGCGGGGAAGGTGAAGGTGATCCGCCCAACACCGGAAGGCCGCGACGTTCTCCTCGACGTCGTCACCCCCGGCGAGTTTCTCGGCAGCCTGGCCGTGCTGGGCGACGCGACGTATCACGAGAGCGC
>JANWHV010000149.1 GCA_025450255.1 Chloroflexota bacterium
GTTGAGCATGTTGCGGCATCCCTCGCTGCCGCGTCTTTTTGCCTCGTTCTCCGAGCGTGGCCGCAGCTACCTGGTGATGGAGGAGGTACCGGGCCGCAGCCTGGAGGAATACGCGCGGCACCGGGACCGGCTCACGGAGGATCAGGTTGTTCACTGGGGCCTCGAACTCTGCGAGGTGCTGCACTTTCTGCATTCGCGGCCCGAGCCAATCGTGTACCGGGACTTGAAGCCGTCGAATATCTTGCGCCACGCCGAAACGAAGACCCTGATGCTGGTGGATTTCGGCGTGGCGCGTCCAATCGCGCCTGGCGTGTCGGGTACCGCCGTGGGCACGCCGGGCTACGCGGCGCCGGAACAGTATCAGGGCCTCGCCGACGCGCGCAGCGACGTGTATGCGCTGGGCGCAACCTTGCACCGCCTGCTGACCGGGTATGACGCGGAGCACGAGCCGCCCTTCCGCCACCCTCCCGTCCGCGCGCTGAACGCCGCGGTGACCGAGCGGACTGCCGCGGCGATTGACCGTGCCCTCGCCCTGAACCCTGAGGCCCGCTACGCGACCGCTCTGGAAATGTTTGACGCCCTGCGCGGCGCCCTGCACCCATCACCGGAGATGGCCTGGGCGCTGACGGCGCCCTACTATCGCGCCATTTCGGTGCTGCCGTTCGTCACCACGCCGCTAAGCTGGCTTTTCTGCGCGATTTATATCTCGCTGGTGGGACAGACCGGCGACAACACGACATTGCTGGGCGTCGCGCTGCTCGCCGCGATGCTGATGCCGGCGCTGCTGTACCTGCGGCCCCTTGGCCAGTTGCGCCGGCGCGTGGAGCAGTTTCCGGGCCAGCACACGGCCCGCGTGGCGGCGGCCGCCCGTCGGCTGCTGTTGATTCGCATCGTGCTGGCCATGGTGTTCTGGCTCAACGTCGCGGTATTCAGCACCATTGGCCTGGGGATCGCGCTGCCCACCGCCTTCGTGCTCTGGTGCGTCAGCATCTTGCAGGCCGAGCGAGCGTCGCACGCTCGCCTCTCGGCGTCGAGCCGCGCGGCTCGCCTGCTGCAATCACGGACCTGACGGGGCAACCCAGCCACGGCGTTTCGTGCGCGCCGCGCCGGAACGACGATCGACCGATGCTCTCGACGCGCGCCGAGATGCTGCTTACATTGGGATCTGATTGTGAGCCTCGGCGCCGGCTTGCGCCCTCATCATCAGCGTACCCAACGAGGTATCGCGACACACCTCACAACACGCCGATAGCGCCGGTGTCAGCGTGCTCAGCCAGGGCTAAGTACGTCGCCTATCGCCGAATCTTCCCGGCCGTCTGGTCGCGAGCGGCTCGCCGGTTTCCGGTGCCGGCCGCGAGCGCAGTAGGCGCAACCCAGCCGAGATCGCGCGCCTGCCCAGGGATTCGCCGCGCGCGACCTTGAGGGCGAAGTCATGGAGCCTGCCGTTGCTGGCAAGGATGTCCTTCCGTTCAAAGGTATGCGCCTTGCCGTCGAAGTCCGTCACCATGCCGCCCGCCTCGCGCACGATCAGCGTCCCGGCCGCCACGTCCCAGGCAGAGAGCTTTGGCCCGCAGAACAGCTCGAAGCGCCCACAGGCGACATAGCACAAATCGAGCGCGGCGGCCCCAGTAGTGCGGATGCCGTGCGTGGCTTTGATCAATACATGGCCGGCTTCGACGCGCCGTCCGTGGTAGAAGTAGCCGCTGGGTCCGCAGCCGCAAAGCGCCCACTCCGGCTCCCCTACCTTCGAGACGGCGATCGGCGCCCCGTTGAGCGTGGCTCCGAGTCCACGCGCCGCCGCGAATAGCTCGCCGGTGGCGGGATTGAGGACCACGCCCGCCTGGAGCTCGCCGTCGCGCTCGACGCCGATGGAGACGGCGAAGGCCGGGACACCATGCGCGAAGTTCGTGGTGCCGTCGACGGGATCGATGAACCAGCGGTAGGGAGAAGCATCCTCGACCCGTGTCCCCTCTTCCGCCAGGATGCGGTGATCGGGGAACCGCGCGCGGATCTTGCCGGTAATAAGCGCCTCGGACGCCTTGTCGCCATCGGTCACCAGATCGTTGTGCGCGGTTTTCAGCTCGACGTTCAACGGCGTGCCAAGCTTTTCGCGCAGCATCGCCCCCGCCTCGATGGCGGCGGCAACCGCAAGATCCAGCAACTCTTGTGGGTCCACGGGTTGAGTTGTCGGTTCCGGCTGATCGTCGGTCACGCGTAACCGGATCTTGACGCAGCGGTACGAAGGGCAATCAGGCGGAATGGCGCATGCTTCACGGCATGATGGTAGCACACACGTCCCGCTGTGCCTCGGTCAGAGCATGATGCGGGCGCGCTTCATTGCAGCCATCGCCATGCCCGACCATGGTGCGCACCACGGCGTCAGCCCTCTGAGAATGCCCCGTGATCCACACCCTTCATCGCGCGCACATACGCCGTGACCCGCCGATCGAGGTCGTGCGGGTAGGCGTAACCCAGATCGTCGGCGACGTCGATCGCCACCTGACCAAAGAGCGCCATCGTGTGAAAGAGCGCCTCCCAGTTATCGTCGATTCCGGCCCCGGCGTAGGTGTGCTCCAGTTGGTTCCAGATCTCGCGCGGGAGGCGTTTCTTCAATCCTTTCCCCAGGTTGCCCACCGGTATCGACCAGTCGTGATCGCGCTCCATCCGCCATTCCAGCATCTGGCGCAGATAGATGTGCTTCATGTCGTAGTCAAGGCACCACTTGGCCGGCAACAGCTCGTCGCGCCACAGGCATTTCGCGACGTAGGGCGCATCGCTGAAGAAATCCTGAATTGCCGTCAGATAGGTGTTCTCGGTAGGCCGGGGCGGGATGTACGCGCGGTAGGTCGGCGGGCGCATGCCGTCAGTCACGTGATCCTTATCGACCAGCACGGTATACCCGGCATCCAGGCCAGCCGGCAGCTCGGGAGCCTGCGCGACCCGGTGCGCCAGGTCGACGGGCCAGAGGCTGAAATCGATCTTCAAGCCGTCCGCGAACTGCGTGACGTTGCCCGTCTTTTCGATGCCGTAATCACCCTCGGCGTCGATAGGGTCCCAATACATGACGAGCACCTGGCCGAAATCCTCTAGCCAGGATCGATCCGCGAAGAACGGGCGGATGTCCGTCACCGCGAGTACGACATCATAGTCGGATAAGACATCCACTTCCGCGCGTGGGTTCGCGCGGCTGCTGGTGAGGAGCATCGCGCGAACGGACTCCTTCCGGTCGGCCCATTGGACCAGGCGATGGACGACATCACGGGGATCATGGGTGGCAATCATGGTGTTCTTTTACCGCTCTGTAACTTGGTGCTGCTCGCCGTTGCTCAATTCGATATGGTCGTCAGTGCTCACTTGCGTTACTCCTTAACGTTACCCACGCAAGCGTGCCATGGCGTAGGCATCGGCATACTCTCCGGCGCGGAAGGCATAATGGCGCGCGGTGCCTTCGATCTCAAAACCGAACTTTTGATAGAGGTGGATGGCCGGCGCGTTGTCGGTGTATACGTGAAGCTCGATCCGGCGCAGGCCGAGCCAGTTGTCGGCCAGGTCGAGGATCGCGGCCAGCAGGGCGGTGCCGACTCCCTGCCCCTGGAAATTGTCGTGGACGGTCATGCCGACGCCGGCCATGTGACGCTGGCGCGGCGAGGTCGCTGGGTGCAAGCCCAGACTTCCCACCACCCTGCCCTCGATCTCCGCCACAAGGTGATGCGCGATGCCGCCCTGCGCCAGCCACTCCTTGCGCCATTCGACCGAGCGATAGGGAAGCTGCAACGTGCCGGCTATCACACCCGGACAATTGTGGATCTCGTTAAGGGCCTCGATGTCCCGCGGCTCCCGAGCGCGCACCTGGATCGCCGGCATTCATCACCTCCCCGTTACGGATGCTTTCGACGATCCAAGCACATCCAGCCACGCTGGCGCAAGTGAAGATTGTCCTGGGTTTCCATCAGACGGCTCATCAACTGCCCCTTTCATGCTCCCCATCCGGCGGACGCGCCGGAACCACTATGCACGCGCGAGTTGTGGTGCTAACACTGGTTGCACGGCTTTGACGCGCTCCGCCAGCGCCTGCGCGAACATTGGATGGCCGCCTTCTCCAACCATCACGGTGTCGCCGCCGAGGAATCGGGCAAGATCGTGGAGCGCGGCGGCTAGCCCGTCCAACAGCGCGTCGTCAATGGTTTCCTCCGGCTCCAGGTAGGCGGCGCGGATAAGTAGCCTGCGAGAGGCGCGTTCCATCTTTGGGTCGACGCGGCCCACCAGGCGCCCATCGTGCAGGATGGACAGGCAGTAGTATCCGTACTTTCGCCTGGGCGGCGGCACATACGCTTCAAAGCACACGTCGAAGTTGAACAGCGCGTTCGTGCGCTTCCGGTCCCAGATCAGGCTGTCGAACGGCGAGAGCAGCGTGGTGCGCGCCGGCCGCCGGCCGCGCCGGTATCGCCGCAGGTAGGGCAACAGCGAGGTAGCCACGTAGGTTGGGTCCGCCAAACCGTCGACCAGCACGGGTTCTACTACACCCTCGGACGCCAGCGCCTCCAGCATGGCGAGCGCGTCCGCCTTCCGGCTGGTGCCGCGGGCCAGCGGCGGGCGGACCGCGTGGTATTCCCAGAGCCAGGCAGGCTGAATTATACCCAGCGCTTCCACGGCATGGCGGGCAAAGAATGACAGCCGTATAGCATGGTCCGGCAGCGCGGTATCGTCGGGCATGTTACCGTTGAACGCCCCGGCTAGCACGCGCTCGCGCACGTCGTAAACCTTCTGGCCGGCGCGCCTGCTATGCACCATCAACTCGCCCATGTCGAACAGCATCTCCAGCGCGGCCCGGCTGGGCTTGGGTCCATGCCAATCCCAGGGGCCGGTGCGGCGGGCGTCGGGAGGCCGCTCGAAATCGGCGGAGGTCATCGGTCCGCGTTGGCGCACCGCTTCCAGGGTGTCCTCGATTGCCGTTGGGTTCGCCAGAATCCATTCCCGCCGCTGGCTGAACGTCTCCTCCATCATGCGCAACATGCGGGGCCGGTAGTAGATGTAGTTACGCATTGGCGCGATCAAGGCGACCGGCGCCATGCACTCGAAGAGCTTGCGCATGGGGTACAGTAACCGGTCGAGCAGGGCGGGATCGTAGGCGCCAAGGCGGCTCCAGAGCACCAGGTACTGGGAGCGCTCGACCACGCTGATCGTATCGACCTGCAGCACGCCGAGACGATCGATCGTACGCACGATCGCGTTGCTGGTCACGGGCCCGCTCGTCTCGCCGTTGAGCCTCTGTGCCGCGATGGCCAGCGCGCGCGCCTCGTCGATGGTCAGTTGCAGTGTTTTGCCGCGTCTCATGTTAAGCGGATTGTCCAATCACTATTCGCCACTCTTGCAGTGTCGTGCCTACATATGCCGGTCATGTCTTTACCGCGGAGACTCGGAGACATGGAGTGCGAAAGCAAAAACACGACAATATAAGCGTACTCTCCAGTCCATGACATGCAGTGTCAGGAATAGACGGATGCGCGTGCGGTACACTCATCTGCGCATATGCTTGACCGCCAACA
>JANWHV010000150.1 GCA_025450255.1 Chloroflexota bacterium
ATAGCGCGCGCAGCGGCTTGATACATTGAGTATTCGGCAATCTGCCTGGCAAGTAGGGTCGCGTCATCTCGATCATCGCCTATGCCGTTTAAGAACTCGTCGCGGAAGAGAAGCGCGCGCGACTTAATCAGCAGTAGGCGCGCGGCGACGGCGACAAATTCGCCGGTGGTCGAAAGATCGGCGGCGCCGCCGGACGCGACGAGAGCGACGAACTGGTCGGCAACAGCCGCGATAGAGACCCGAGTAACTTCCAGTTCGTTCTTCTCGATTAAATGGAGGAGGAGCGGCAGCGGCCCCTCAAAGTCGGTGAGACTAAGGTAAAACGCGTCGAGCGACGACATCACAGGTTGGACAGCAACTGCTCCAATTTATCCACGAACGGGTAGAGCGTGTTGCCGAGAATGTGGATATAGGGATCGAAGATGAACAGCAGGAGCAGAATGTATGGGCCGTACATCACAAAGGTGCGAAGCTCGTACCTCGTTTTGGCGGTAAAGAATCCTGAAAGGATCGTCCATCCATCCAGCGGTGGCAGTGGAATAAGGTTCAGCACGAACAATATGAGGTTGTAATACATCATCAAGTTCACGAAGTCGAACAGAGGCTTACTGCCATACAGCCCGATTCCGGTTATATTGCCGGCGCTGTCGGCAATAAAGGACGTGCCCGAGTTAAGCATAATCGCGCACAGTATGGCAATCAAAAGGTTCATGAGCGGACCGGCCAGCGCGACGATCGCCGGCCCAAACTCGCTCCGCTGGCGCAGCTTTGCCTCATTCACTGGCGTAAAGCCGTAGGTAAAGCCCTGTCCGAACAACGAGAGCAGGACTAGCATGATAATGCCGAATTGGTCCATCTTGCGGAACGGATTGAGCGAGATATGCCCGGCGAGGCGAGGCGTATCGTCGCCGAGCCAGGTAGCCACCAACGCATGGCCGAGCTCGTGCAAATCAATGGCAATGAGCAGCACTAGGAAGATATTGATTTTGAAGGAGATGTCGTCCGTCTGGACGTTGTAAAAATTCGGAAACAGCGTTCCAACCAGGCCAAATAGATGAATCACTGGTCCAGCCTCTCCTACGGGCGTATCAATGGGCTTGCCAAAGTATAGCACCCCCGGCAGTACAGGGCACGCCTATCTTACCCAGTGAAGAACGTCCTATATCATGTCGGATAGGATCCCTGGTACAATTCATGGAGAGTAGCTGATCAACTAGGCATCCCTAGGTTGGCGCGCGACCACTTATCAGACTCTGGAGTCTCTACATGCCCGTATATGTATATGCCTGCGCGACGTGCGGGCATAAATTTGAAACGCGACAGGGCTTCAACGATGCCCCGTTAACATCCTGCCCAGAATGTAGCGCCGGCATCCGACGCGTGGTGCAGCCAGTCGGAATCGTTTTTAAGGGCAGCGGCTTCTACAAAAACGACAGCCGGAGCACAACCGAGACGAGTGTGCCGGCGGGCGACAAAAAGCCCGAACCAACGCCAGCCGCGGCGGACGCATCAGCGCCCGCGGCGGCCGCGCCTTCGTCAAACGGCTCCACTGCCGCGCCTGCAGCGAACTCAACCTCGACGGCAACGTCCGGCGAGTCGAAACCGAAGGCTGCGAGCACGACATCGGCTACGTAGAGCGACCTTGATCACGCGAAAACGAGAGGCACGATCAGGGGCGGCGTTGCCGCTCCTTCTCTTTTTGCTTCTTGTAGAAGTTGTGGGTGTGTTGCGGCTTGAGATCCTGATCGGTTGTAGCGTCCGGTACGTCGTCGTCCCGGCGTGACGGGCGCTGTTCGTCCAGATCGCCGGCCAGCGCCAGGATATCCATTTCGACCTGATGATTGTTCAGTACGGCACGCTGGCGAAGAAGGTGGCGGAGCATCATTGGCTGGGAAACTGACAATGGATTGTCACGTTCCGGTTCAGCATTGGTGATCAGACCATCGAGAACCGCGATGGTGGCCGCGGTCGCGCCGCGCCGCTCCAATTCGTCGCGAATCTCGTGAAGTTGGTCGTAAATGTTCACCGTGCCGCACTCCCCCAGAGCCGCCCTGGACGCCAATCAGACCTCGTCGCGGTGCCTTCTCCACCACCATTGTATCCGTGCCCGAATCGTGCGCGCAACCGTGCTACGTGACAAGAAGTCGCGATCCTAGCCGGATAAACGGGCGTACGGGAGCAATGGCGGGCCGATCAAAGGCCGCGCGTAGGAGATAAAGGCGTCGGTCACGCCGAAGGGAGTGCCGCCGAGGAACTCGTCCGGCATCAGGCGATGCTTGTTCGCCACTTCGACCAGCGGTACCGCTATCGTTTCGCACGCGTACTCGCCTTTCAGGCGCCGGAAACCAACCATGCAGCCACTTCTGCCCTCGACCGCATAGCGAACCGCGGTCGCACCCGCCATATATGCTTCTTCAATATCTATTGGTGACAAAAGCGCGCCGCTCATGCGCTGCAACGTGCCGGGCTTATCGAAACGCGCCTTAACGCCTAGAGCTTGACCAACCGCCGTGACCAGCGCGGCCGCGGCGCCCTGGATAACGGGATGGCCAAAAGCATCGACGGCGGTTACGTCATGCAGGCCGCCGATAGCCGCACCTGTCGCATCGCGCACTGTTTCCGAGACCACCGCCACCGCGTAGCCATACTCGCGGTAGGCGGCGGCGATCGCGTCTACGAAGGCAGGCACGCTCAATGGCCGCTCCGGGAGACACAAAACATGTGGGGCGCGGCTCGGCTCCGTTTTACCTAGAATGCTTGACGCCACCAACCAGCCCGCGTCTCGGCCCATGACCTCGATGATCTTGATCGGATCGCTCAGTCGCATGGCCTCGGTGTCCAGACCCGCGTCCTGCGTCGATTGGGCGAGGTAGCGGGCGGCGCTCCCATAGCCAGGACAATGGTCCGTGCCTGGCAGATCGTTGTCAATTGTCTTGGGGACCGATACCACACGCAAATCGTAACCCGCGGCTTTGGCGGCTTGGTGCAGCCCGTGCGCGGTATCGGCCGAATCGTTGCCGCCAATGTAGAGAAAGTAGCGGCAGTCAAGCTCGATCAGCGCCGACAGGAGTTGTGCCCGCTCGTCGTCGTCGAGCTTGCGGCGACACGATCCAAGCGCCGCGGACGGTGTGTTCTTAAGGCGCGGCCAGATCGCCGGGTCTTGCTTCCCTAGATCGATGAGATCGCCTTTCAGCAGGCCGTCAACACCAAAACGCGCGCCGAGGACGCTGCCGATTTCGCCTGCCGCACTCGCGGATTCCACCACGCCGGCCAGGCTGGCGTTTATCGCCGCGGTCGGTCCGCCCGACTGCGCGACCACTAAACTGGGAAGTTTGCGCATCAAAAGTCCGTGCTCCGTTCTGACTATTAACGTGCTGGAGAATGCTCAGTGGCGATGAGCCGGCACGCAATCGTTGCTACGTGCTGTGCTATAATCGTAGCAACATTGAGCGTCGGCACCAGACGGCAAGGTGGTGGGCGCGGCATCTCTTGACGGTTGAACGCACGGCGTTGTCGACGGATGGCATGCCGCTTTGACGAGTTTTTTGAGGCATTTCCTCCGCGGTAGTTGGTCACGGGTCGGGAATGTTCTTTCGCGCAATCATTCCCCTGGGGGACTTCAATGGGGGTGCACTCGGCCAGGCTATCCGATTTGCCGGCCATCCGAAGGCTCGATCGAATCGACGGCGCGTCGGTCCTTTCGCCACCAGGGTCGGATAGGCAACCAACCGCGGCCAGCTTGACGGTTTTGTCGAATTGGCGCAGCATTGGCCAGCGCACCGAAACCCTGGTGCTGGCGGACACCAGTGGCGCACGCGGTTTTGTACAAGCTCGCGCGCGCCCTGGTCGCGAATCGTGGAACATTTTACGGCTGGCCTGCGTGGCGCCCGACCTGGCAGGCTGGGACAGGGCGTGCTCGGATCTCCTTGACAATATTTGCGCTGCCACGGCCCAGCGAGGCGCGCTGCGAACGTTTGCGCGCATTCCAGCCGAAAGTCAGCAAATCGGATTGCTTGGCGACTGCGCGTTCCGCCAATACGCTATCGAGATTACCCATCGCGGCGCCTTGAGCACGCTCATTGGCCGCGCGCCCGAGTCAGGCGACGATATCAGGGTAAGACATCCACGAGACGCGTGGGACATTTTTTCGCTCTATTGCGCGGTGACGCCCGCCCTTGTACGCCACGCTGAAGGACGCAGTTTGAAGGAGTGGACTCCAACGCGTCGCCTGCAAACCACCTTTCGCCGTTGGCGTGTCACAAGAGAGGCCGTAATGGGGGAGCCGGGGAATCTGCAGGCGTGGATCCGCTGGAAGCCCTGCCGAGCGTATGGAGACCAGACCCTGGATATCATGGCGCGACCCGAGGCGGTGGATCGTTTGGGAGAACTGTTGCGTTACGCGTCGGAGTATCTTGGTCTTGATGCAAACTGTGCCACGATATGCAGAGCACGTGAGTATGATGGTCGGATCTCCGCTACACTAGATGAGGCAGGATTCGACTCCATTCTGCGTGAGACGTTGCTCGTGCGCCACACGGTCGCCCGCGTGACGGAACGCCAGTTGCTGGTCGCGGCGTTACGCGCGCAGGGCCTGGGAATCGATATTTCACACTACGGAGGCGGCGCTGAACCCATCCACCAGTTGTCATCAAGTAGGGAAACAGAACTCTATCACAATGACCACTATGACAGATATGACCGAGCGAGTTATTACGGATGATCTGCAAGTCCTCGTTCAAGCCCTTCCACCCCACATTGCCGCCGCCGTGCGTGACACGGCAGGCCAGGAGGATTTACTCGAAATCGTAATGGACCTCGGGCGCATGCCCTCGGTCCGCTTTCGAAGCGGCGAGCACCTTCTGAGCGGCCTGATGGTTGAGGCGTCCGACATTGAATATGTGATTGACCACATCGGCGACTTCGGCGATGACAATCGCGCCGGCATCGAGCGCACCCTGCATCGTATCTCGGCGATACGGAATCGCAAGGGCCGCGTCATCGGGCTCACCTGCCGGGTCGGCCGCGCCGTTACCGGTACGATTGCGATCATTCGGGACATCATCGAGTCGGGCCAGAGCCTCCTGTTGCTGGGACGTCCGGGCGTCGGCAAGACCACGATGCTCCGCGAGGTTGCCCGCGTGCTTGCCGACGAATTTCATAAGCGCGTGGTCATCGTCGACACTTCCAACGAAATCGCGGGCGACGGTGATATTCCCCATCCCGGTATTGGCGGCGCTCGCCGGATGCAAGTGGCAACGCCCGCCAGCCAGCACGCGGTGATGATCGAGGCGGTCGAGAACCATATGCCGCAAGTTATCGTGATTGACGAAATCGGTACGGAACTTGAAGCGCAAGCCGCCAGAACCATTGCGGAACGCGGCGTTCAACTGGTGGGGACGGCGCACGGCAACACGCTTGAGAACTTGATGCAGAATCCAACCTTGAGCGATCTAGTGGGCGGTATCCAAACCGTCACCCTGGGTGACGAGGAAGCGCGACGGCGCGGCACGCAAAAATCCGTGCTGGAGCGGAAGGCGCCGCCGACCTTTGACGTAGTGGTAGAGATTCAGGATTGGTATCACGTCACTGTTCACAATGACGTGGCATCCGTCGTCGATGCACTATTGCTCGGGCGACCGGTGAGCGCGCAGGTGCGCACGCGCTCCGACGACGGCACTATCGCCGTTCACGATCAAGCGCCGCGTCGCGATCATTTGGATCACATCGCATCCGGCCGAGCCGGCGCTACAGTCGCCATGGGGCTTGGCGCCGGGCGAGGCGGAGATGTCAACCCGTTGCAGCCGCTCCGCATCTATCCCTTTGGCGTCAGCCGGCCCAAGCTCGAGCAGGCGGCCAAGGAACTGAGAGTGCCGGTGACGCTCGCGGTTGACGCGGCCAACGCGGATCTCGTCATCACGCTCAAGCCGTATTTCCGCCGGAAACCGCAATTATTGCGGGATGCCGAGACGAGCGGTACGCCGATCTACGTGCTGAAGAACAATACCGGCTCACAGATGCAGACCGCGCTCGCCGGTGTATTCAACCTCGAGGCGCCGCAGCCGTCCGGCAGCGCCGACCCGGACATGCAGTCGGTCGCGATGCAAGAAGCCGAAGATGCCATCAATCAGGTGATGGAAGGCAGCCCCGCCGTGGATCTCAATCCGCAAAATCCGTACATCCGCCGTCTACAACATCGTATGGCTGAGCGTTACAACCTGGGCTCGCGCAGTCATGGTCGAGAACCTCAGCGCAGGGTCCGTATTCTCGCGCCGGGTGTTCAGACTCCCTGACGATGTTCATCACGTTTGAGGGGCCCGAAGGCGCCGGCAAGACCGTGAATATTGCCTGGCTTGCCCAGTGGCTCCTGGACCAGGGCCATGGCGTGGTATTGGCGCGCGAGCCCGGCGGCACCGCGCTTGGCGAGCGCATTCGCGATTTGCTTCTGGACGGCCTGTCACCGCCTGAGCCACATGCTGCGCTCCTGCTGTTTGAGGCGGCGCGCGCGCAGCTTGTGCATGATGTGATCAAGCCGGCTTTGGCGGCAGGAAACGTGGTGCTGTGCGATCGATTCGCGGACTCGACCCTCGCCTATCAGGGCTATGGAGACGGGTTGCCGATCGAGCGCATTACCCAGCTCAACGCGGTCGCCACGGACGGCCTGCGACCGGACCTTACGATATTGCTTGATATCGATCCAGAGAAGGGCCTGTCACGGCGCCGCTCCTCGGCCGCATGGAACGAAATCGACGCGCGAGATCTTGCCTTCCACCGGCGAGTCCGGGACGGATTCGTGGCCCTCGCTCGTCAAGAGCCGGACCGATGGCTTGTCGTGGACGCGGACCAACCATTAGCCGAAGTCCGAGAAAGCATTGTGGCGAGGTTGTCCATGTGGCAGAATGTGCAAAAGGCCATCGGGTAAGGGTTACGGACTATAGGCCACCTCGATCCAAGAGAGGTACTGTATGAAACTACTCTTCTGCATCGTTCAGAATGAGGATGCGGGCGGCCTCGTAAACGCGCTGACAAAGGAAGGTTTCCGGAGCACGCGGTATCAGTCTCACGGTGGCTTCTTACGCCAGGGAAATGCCACGATACTGGTCGGCGTGCCGGACGAAAAGGTGAATGACGTTATATCCGTAGTGCGAAAGAATTGCAGAACGCGGACGCAGTACATCAATCCGCTACCGCCGATGATGGAGCCTGGCGAGTTCTACATGCCGAATCCCGTAGACGTGCAGCTTGGCGGGGCCACGATTTTCGTGATCGAGGTGGCGCACTTCGAGCAAGTGTAGGCGACGTAACGGACGCTTCCGTCAGCCCGTCAGCTCTTGGCGTCCGGATTCTGTACCGCGAACCGCGTGGTGATCTGCACTTTGTTCTGATATGAAACGCCGATGCCAACCGAATCGCGATGACCCTGCGGCTTATACTTGATCAGAAAGCGTTCCTTTGAGTAACCGGTCTTATCCGACAACACCTTGGTTTCTTGGGTCGTACCGTCTGGGTACGACAGCGTATAGGTGAGAATCTGGTTCTTCAGTCCCTTCAGGCAGACCGAAAAGGTTTCATATTGACCAATCAGCACCGTGCGCGGGTAATTCTCGACCTTCCCCGTAGAGTTGCAGGCGCGAAATGGCGGGGGTGTGGGCGAAACAGGCGCCGCGGTCGAGTTACCCTTGCCGCTAACGTACAGCCCAGTCCCCAAAACAAGCTCCAGGACGACGAGCACGAGCAGCAACAAAAGAAGGGACGATTTTGTCATTGACCGGAACGGTCGAGCGAGCATCCGGAACTCCTCGGGGAACTCACGTCATCTAGCGCGGGGTATACCATATACCGACCTCACTGTAGGGCCAGTGTCGCGCCGCGTCAATAGGAACTGTCGCCGTCCTCCCTGAACAACCGGTGCTTGCCCGTGCCGGCACACGGTGCGAGAATAGTACGAAAGAGTTCACGGAAGCCCAGGAGGTGCAAGCGCGGATGGAGATGTTGTTTGAGGGTGAAGGCCTGACCTTCGACGACGTGCTGCTGGTGCCTTGCGCCTCCGACATATTGCCGCACGACGTCGACGTGCGTACGAAGTTTACGCGCTCGCTCGATCTTAACATACCGTTGCTGAGCGCGGCGATGGACACAGTCACCGAAGGAAACATGGCAATCGCGATGGCGCGCCAGGGCGGCATTGGCATCATCCATCGGAATATGTCCATCGCGGATCAAGCGAGCGAAGTCGATCTTGTCAAACGAAGCGAGAGCGGCATGATTGGCAAGCCAATTACGCTCGCGCCCTATCGGTCGCTGTCAGACGCGCTGGAGATGATGAAACGGTATCGCATCTCCGGCATACCGATCACTGACGAAGATGGCGTGCTGGTTGGAATTATTACAAACCGAGATTTGCTATTTGAAACCGAGTTTGACCGGCAAATAGCCGATGTAATGACCAAGGATAGTCTCATTACGGCGCCTCTCGGCACGACGCTGGAGCGCGCGGAGCGAGTTCTGCACAAACACAAGATTGAGAAGCTTCCCATCGTCGATGACGCAGGCATACTTAAGGGACTGATTACGGTCAAGGATATCGCCAAGCGACGCCAGTTTCCGAACGCCGCGAAGGACGCTCAAGGACGGCTTCTCGCCGGCGCCGCGCTGGGAACCGTAGACTGCGTGGACCGCGCGAGCGAGTTAGTTGCCGCGGGGGTTGACGTCCTGGTTCTGGATACGGCGCACGGTCATTCGCGGGAGGTGTTGCGCGCAGTGGATGCGGTCAAGAGCAAATTCCCCCATGTGGATCTGGTAGCGGGAAACGTGGTTACCGCCGCGGGTACGCGCGCGCTGATCGACGTGGGCGTCGATGCGGTGAAGGTAGGGGTTGGCGCAGGATCGATCTGCACGACACGCGTGGTGTCGGGTGTGGGAATGCCCCAGATCACGGCCATCGCTCACTGCGCGGAGGCCGCGGCCGCGCATGGCGTGCCAGTGATCGCCGATGGTGGCGTGAAGTATTCTGGAGATGTTGTTAAGGCCCTGGCCGCCGGCGCTTCAACGGTGATGCTCGGCAGCATGCTCGCCGGGACGGATGAGAGCCCTGGCGAGGTGATTCTTTACAATGGCGAGCGCTACAAGGAATATCGTGGCATGGGATCGATAGGCGCCATGCGAACGCGTTTGGCTGCCGATCGTTACCACCAAGAGGACGTGCAGCAGATTGGCAAGCTCGTGCCGGAGGGCATAGAGGGACGCGTAGCCTATAAAGGCGCGGTACCCGCGGTACTATACCAGGTTCTGGGCGGGCTTCGAAGCGGCATGGGCTATACCGGCGCGTCAACGATCGTCGATTTGCAGACGAAGCCGTTCGTACGAATCACCAATTCCGGCCTCACCGAAAGTCATCCTCACGGCGTGGTGATCACCAAAGAAGCACCGAACTACGCCCCACGTAGTCGTTGATTATCATGAACATCTCGGCAAATACAGCGACATGGCTCGGCCGTCGCCCGCGAGCGCGCCACGGCATCCGCTCATGCCTGGACGTGGTCGTGTACCCCGTG
>JANWHV010000151.1 GCA_025450255.1 Chloroflexota bacterium
ACCGGCGAGCGCCTCTATACGCGGTGGGGCTTCCGCGAGGTGCTGGAGAAGCAGGCCGCGCGCGTGCTCCAGCCCGACCTCTGCCACGCCGGCGGGATCGGCGAGGTGCGCAAAATCGCCGCCATGGCCGAGGTGTACTATGCGGCCATCGCCCCCCACAATCCGCTCGGGCCTATCTCGCTGGCCGCGGCCCTGCAAGTCGACGCGTGCAGTCCGAACTTTCTGTGCCAGGAGCAGGTTTCGCTCGGCGAGGGCTACCTGGCGCGGCCATTTGTCTTGCAAGACGGATACATCGCTCTACCAACCGCGCCCGGCCTGGGCATACAACTGGACGACGAGGCCGTGGCGGCGCAACTCTACGATGGGAGTTGGGAGACGCCACGGCTCACCCACGCCGATGACGGGTCGTTCGCCGATTGGTAGTGATGACCTGGTCGCGACATAGCATGTATTCGTAACGCTGCCCCGTTCGGCGTGACCTGGGCGGCCGGCAGCGTGCCGGAACGGTACGGAAAATGGCGCGGAACGTGTATACTGTGTTACACAAGACGCTTGGCGAGATTGCACAAGACCGCGGCCAGGCCAGATACCCCGGCGACCGTGGCGCGTGATGACCGCGTGACACGGGCAGTGTAGGATGCAACGTATTGGTTTCACATTTCGCGCTGGAGTGTTTGGATTCTGATGTTGCGTTGTAGGGTCTGACGGGGCACGCGAGTGGCCTTCATCTACCGGCGCCTGGTGTTCTATGCCATCGCACTGTGGGCATCAGTTACCCTGAACTTTCTCTTGCCGCGCATGATGCCCGGCGATCCCATCCTCGCATTCAGAAGCCAGAATCTTGCGGCGGTGAAGAACAATCCGCATGTGCTCGATTCGCTGCGCGTGATGCTCGGCGGCTCCAAGGACCCGCTGATCGTGCAATACGTCCACTACCTCGGAAACCTGTTGCACGGCGACTTCGGCGTCTCCTTCAGTCAGTACCCCACGCGAGTGAGCGACATTCTGGGCGCTACCGTTCCGTGGACGCTGTTTCTCGGCCTCGCCTCCACGATCATCGCATTCGCGATCGGCACGTTGATGGGCATCGTGGCGTCGTGGCGCCGGAACGGTGTCGTCGATACGGTACTGACGCCGGTGACGATGTTCACGCAGTCATTCCCCGCTTTTTTCCTGGCCATGCTGCTCCTGTATTTCTTTGGGTTCACACTTGGCTGGTTTCCGCTTGAACACGCCTACGGCCAGAACGTAACCGAGGGGTTCAACCTACCGTTTCTTGAAGATGTCATGCGACACGCCGCCCTGCCGCTCTTCGCCATCCTGCTCTTCTCGTTGGGCGGTTGGCTGCTTGGCATGCGCAACGTGATGATCAATACGCTGTCCGAAGACTACGTCGTCATGGCTCAGGCAAAAGGGCTGTCGGATCGCAGGGTGATGTTCATGTACGCGGCGCGGAATGCCATGCTGCCGCAGGTGACCAGTTTTGCCATCAGCATCGCCTACGTGCTGACCGGCCTGGTGCTGATCGAGGATGTATTTAGCTACCCGGGCGTCGGCTACACCCTGGTGAATGCCGTCCACGCGCAGGACTACTCACTGGTGCAGGCACTGCTGCTGTTGATTTCGGTTGCGGTGCTCGCCGCCAACCTGATCGCGGATCTCTTGTATATCAAGCTCGATCCACGCGTATCCGAAACCTGAGGAGACACGTGTTGCAGCTCGATACCAGCACCGAGTCGCGGCAGGATCGTGACACGCGCGCCGCGCCGATTGCCGGCGCACCAGCCGCGCCCACCGTGTTCTCGCCGGCGCCGCGTCGATTCAGCCTGCCCGGCTGGGTCGGCTTGTTGTTCAGCAACTGGTTGGCCGCGTTTGGCATCATCATGCTGGTCGTCATAACCGTTCCTTGCCTTCTGGCGCCGTTGCTCACGTCATATGGACCCGGGGATATGGCGGACCTGCCGTCCCTCGCTCCGTCAAGCGCCCACTGGTTCGGCACGAACCAGCAGGGCGAGGATCTTTTCTCGCAAACGCTCTATGGCGGCCGTTTCTCGCTGTTTATCGGCGTTACCGCCGGCCTTGCCACCACCATTCTCTCCGTCGCCGTCGGCATGACGGCCGGGTTTGTCGGTGGCTGGGCCGACGAGGCGCTGGGCGTGGTCACCAATATTTTCCTGGTGATCCCACAGCTACCGCTGCTCATCGTGCTCGGCGTATATCTGCAGGCGCCCGGGCCTGTCTCTCTGATCATCGTTATTTCCATGACCGGCTGGGCATATGGCGCCCGTATCCTTCGCAGCCAGACCTTGTCATTGAAGAATCGCGACTTCGTGCAGGCCGCGATAATCAGCGGTGAATCCACGTGGCGAATTATCTTCCGCGAGATAATGCCAAATATGATTAGCCTGATCGCGTCGACCATGATTTTTGCCTTTATCGGCTCGATTATGGCGGAATCCGGCCTGGAGTTCCTGGGCATCGGCGATACCAGCACCATTAGCTGGGGCAACACGCTCTATTGGGCGCAAAACAACCAGACCTTGCTCTCCGGCACCTGGTGGCACTTCCTCTTCCCCGGCCTGGCGCTGGCCCTCACCGCCACGGCCTGTACATTTATCAACTATGGCGTCGATACTATCAGCAACCCGCGTTTGCGGAAGGTCAAGTTGTCAAAGGTTCGCAGGATGACCGCGGCCGGCGCCGTGGCCGCCATTGGGGGACGCTCATGATAGACACGCAGACTCGGCAGCCGGCCTGGGGGACGTCGTCCGGACGCGATGGGCGGGATCTGCTGGACATACGCAATCTCACGGTGGACTTCCTTACCCCACGAGGCCCGGCCCGAGCCGTGGACAACTTTTCCATTAGCATCGCCCGCGGCGAGGTGTTCGGCCTGGCCGGCGAGTCCGGCTGTGGCAAGAGCACCGTTGCGCACGCCATCATGCGCTTGATCAAGACGCCGGGCCTGATCAGCGGCGGCGAGTTGATCTTCCAGGGACGCGACATCATGTCGCTGAACACCCACGATCTGCAGAAGTTCCGCTGGAGCCAGATCTCGATCGTCTTCCAGAGCGCGATGAACGCGCTGAACCCGGTCATGACCCTTGGCGACCAACTCGCGGACGCCATTCGGGCCCACGAGCCCGTCAGCAAGAGTCAGGCGTTGGAGCGGGCCGCCGAGTTGTTCGATCTGGTCGGAATCGCGTCGAATCGCTTGCGTAGTTTCCCCCATGAGCTTTCGGGCGGTATGCGCCAGCGTTCGGTGATCGCCATGGCCCTCGCGCTCAAGCCGTCACTGGTAATCATGGACGAGCCCACCACCGCCCTCGACGTGGTGGTGCAACGCGACATCCTCCAGCAGATTGAGGAACTGCAAGCCAAGTTTGGCTTCTCCATCTTATTTATCACCCATGACCTGTCCTTGCTCGTGGAGTTTTCCACGCGCCTGGCCATCATGTACGCCGGCAGGATCGTCGAGTTGGCGCCCTCCGGCGAGTTGTTCGCCAATCCCAAGCATCCGTACACCGTGGGTCTCATGAATTCGTTCCCCTCGATCCGGGGCGAGAAGAAGCACCTCCAGGGTATTCCCGGCACGCTCCCCGACCTGGTGTTCCCTCCCCCGGGATGCCGCTTCGCGCCGCGCTGCGCGCATGTGATGGGCCGCTGCACCGCGGCTGACCCGGTACTGCGCGAGGTGTCTCCCGGCCACTGGGTGTCCTGTTATCTCTATAGCGACAAGGAGGGGAATAGTGCGGGAGTCAACTAATGACATTGTGATGGACGTACGGGGACTATCCAAGCACTTCCCAATCGGCATGGCGCTCCCGTTCGGCTTTGGCGGCCAGCAGAAAATGATCCACGCCGTCGACGACGTCAGCTTTACGCTGCGTCGCGGCGAGATACTGGCGCTCGTGGGTGAAAGCGGCAGCGGGAAAAGCACGATTGCGCGCGTATTGGCGGGCTTGTATCCGGCCACGGCAGGCGAAGTGCTCTTTCACGGCGAGAACATGCTGAAGTTCCATGGCCGGCGCTCGCTGCTCAAATACCGGGGGCGGGTGCAGATGGTGTTCCAGGATCCGTTCGGCTCGCTCAATCCAGTCAAGACAATCGCCCATCATATTCAGCGCCCCCTGTCGATCCACAAGCGCCAGAGCGGGCGGAATGCCACCGGCGGCACCGTGCTCGAATTGCTGCGCACGGTTGGCCTGACGCCACCGGAAGAGGTCGCCAAAAAATTTCCGCACCAACTCTCGGGTGGGCAACGCCAACGCGTCTCCTTTGCCCGTGCCCTGGCCGTGAACCCAGAGGTAATCCTGGCCGACGAACCGATCAGCATGCTCGACGTTTCGATCCGCATGGGCATCCTGAATCTCATGGCCGGGCTACGCGATGAGCGAGGTCTCTCCTACCTGTACATCACGCACGATATCGCCAGCGCGCGCTATCTCGCGGACGACACGCTGGTACTCTATGCCGGGCAAGCCGTGGAAAAGGCCAACAGCGAGGAGCTGATTGCCGAGCCGTTGCACCCCTATACGCAATTGCTGCTCAGCGCGGTCCCTGATCCAAGCACCGGGTTGGCAAAGAAACGAATCGAGGCTCGCGGCGCCATTCCGACCATCATCAACCCCAAACCGGGCTGCCGCTTCGCGAACCGCTGCCCGCATGTGATGCCGGTCTGCCAATCCACCACGCCGCAATTGATCGAGGTCAAGCCGCGCCATATGGTCCGCTGCCACCTGTATGGGACGGCCACCAGCACGGTCGCGTGAGCGATATAGACAGCACATACCGCCGGCCCGTTCTCGGGTAGAAACCAGAATCGGCGGAGATTGCCCTGGCGCCAGCCCACTGGACGGAAGGGAGGGCTGCCACTGTCCATCAGCACCGGAAATGTCGCCTCAATCTGGACTCATCGACCACGTTAGTTTGCGGCGGACCGTGCCGGCCCAGGGCCGGACGGACCTGGGACATGATAGGGCATCGCACGGGTGCCCTGCCGTAGTGAGAGGAAAGCCAATCATGGTCAAGAAGGCAAGCTCACGGCGCCTCGCTCCCGTCGTGCTTGGCGTGGCGGCGCTCGGCGTGGCATTGTTGCCCGCCGCGCCGCGGAACGCCAATGCCGCGAGCGCCAAGGCATCGCCGATCTACCTTACCGCGATGCAAAACTTTCATACAGTGCTAACGCGGAATTTCAGCCCATTCTCGTCGACCACCGCGAATGACTTCACGCTTGGCGGCATCTACGAGCCACTCGCAATCATGACCCCTGCCGGCGGCGGGCATACGTACCCCTGGCTGGCCACCGGCTGGAAGTACATTGACGGTAACAAGACCTTATTGATCACCATCCGTCACGGCGTTCGCTGGTCGGACGGCGTGCCGTTCACGGCGAAGGATGTGTTATTCACGTTTAAGTTTGGCGCCGTCAATGCCGACCATAAGGTCAATGGCGCGCTGGACCAGATCGGCCTAACTACCGGCCAAACCACCAGCGTGAACCTGGTGGGGAGCGATAAGGTGGCCATACACCTGAAGACGGTGAATACCACGGGCCTGCCCGGCATGCTCTCGAACGTAAAGATTTTGCCGGAGCACATCTGGGCGACGGTGAAGCACCCCGATGTGTTCACCAACCCAAATCCCGTGGGCACCGGCCCATTCACGCAGGTGCTCAACTTCAGCGGTCAGGGCTTCATCCTCGGCAAGAACCCGTATTATTGGCAACCTGGGAAGCCCGCGTTCGACGGCATCCGGCTCACGCCATACACCGGGAACGACTCCGCCGACCTCGCCATGGCCCACGGCGATCTCGATTGGACCGATAACTTCGTGCCAAATATTCAGCAAGTGTATGTGAACAAGGACCCGCAACACTACCATTACTTCTACGATACGGCGCAGCCGCCGAACGTGCTCTTCTTTAACGATGAGAAGTATCCGTATAGCCTGCCAGGCTTCCGCAAGGCGATGAGCTATGCGATCGACCGCAAGAAGATCTATCTCCTGGCGGAGTACGGTTACGAAATCCCTGAAAACGCGCTCGGCATCCAGGATGAGTTCCCGAACTGGGTTGACAAGAGCCTGCTTGCGCCGGCGAACGAAGTCACGACCTACAATCCGGCAAAGGCGAAGGCGCTGCTCGTGCAGCTTGGCTTCAAATACAATAACGGGCAACTCTACGACCCCAAGGGCAAGCGCGTGTCCTTCCAGCTCAGCGTGCCCAACAGCTTCTCCGATTGGATTCTCGCCATGCGCATCATGGCCAGGAATTTCCAGGACATCGGCATCGACGCCACGTCCAAGCCAATCGACGAAACCAGCTTCTACGATAAGGCGAATAAGGGCCTGGTCGACGCCGCCCTCTATTGGACGAACAATGGCTTCACGCCGTACGACTTCTACTACGGCTACATGTCCAGGGAGTCGTACGTATCCACTGGCCAGGATGCCACCGTAAACGGGCAGACTAATTACGAGCGTTGGTGGTCGCCCGAAGCCACGGCATTGTTTGCCCAGTTCCGCCAAACCACCGACAATGCCACGCGCCACGCGATTATGAACAAGCTCCAGAAGATCCAGCTCGATAATATGCCGTTTATCCCGGTGATGGCCGGCGCGCTCTGGTACACCTACAGCACCAAGAACTTTGTCGGTTGGCCGACCCAGGCCAACAGCTACGTCTATGGTCAGTCGGTGGTATATCCCGACGACGTGAAGGTGCTGACCACGATCGCGCCGGTCCACTGACCGTTCGAGTTCACGATATTCGGTATGCGACGGGGCGCGGCGCGAGATGGGCGCCGCGCCCTTGCCGCCGGCAAGAACTTCGACACAAGAGCGGTCCGCAGGTTGGACGGCAGCTCACGCTGCTTGCCGGCCACCAGCGCGCGTGCAGGTTGTCTGTTCTTGACGGGTTATGGTCGAGTATGAGAGTCTGCCACGTGTAGTCAGGAGGCACGTGGCATGTGGGAGCGGTACTTCCAGCCAAAGACGCTGACCAGGGCGCTGGATTTGCTGGCCGAACATGGCAGCAAGGCGCGCATCGTGGCGGGCGGCACCGACCTGGTGGTCGAGAACAGCCGCGGCGTCCGCCCTACCGCCGCTATCGTCGACATCAGCGCCCTGAGCGAGCTGCGCTACGTACGCCTGGATGGCGACACCATCCGTGTTGGCGGTCTCGCCACGCACAACGACGTGCTGGCATCGGCCGCTTGCCGTCAGGGGGCGTTGCCGCTGGTGCAAGCGTGCCTGGAAGTCGGCGCTCCGCAAGTGCGGACAAGGGCGACCATTGCCGGGAACCTTGTTACCGCGTCGCCGGCAAACGACACTATCGCGCCCTTGATGGCCCTTGACGCCGAGCTTGTGCTGCTGTCGCGTTCGGGGGAGCGCGTGATACCCCTGAGCCAATTCTATTCCGGCTTCCGGCGCACGGTATTGCGTCCGCACGAGCTGGTGCGCGAGATCAACTTCCGCGGCCTGACCGCTCGACAACGCGGGCATTTCATCAAATTGGGCTTACGGCGCGCGCAGGCGATCTCGGTCATCAATATCGCCGTGGTTCTCGACTTCGCGGCGGACGGCCAGACGATTTCGCAAGCGCGGGTCGTGCTTGGCTGTCTCGGCCCGACCGTGATGCCCGCGACCTCGGCGGAGCGCTACCTGGTCGGGAAGAGGCTCGACGGCGCGGCGTGCCGCGAAGCCGCGCGCCGCGCGCGCGGCGACGCGACGCCGATAGACGATCTGCGGGGCACGGCGAGCTATCGCCTGCTGACGCTGGAGGCGCTGCTCGCCCAGACCCTGGAACGGCTGGCCGGGGAAGCCGTTGAGGACGGCCTGGGCGCGGCGGACGTGCTACTCGATACAGGCGCATGCGCCAGCGTGGGGCCGGAGTACGCGGGGGTGGTTCACACACGGATTAACGGGCGCGCCTACCGGTTTGAAAACGTCCAGCACAAGACAATGCTCGACCTGCTGCGCGATGACGCCGGATTGACCGGAACCAAGGAAGGGTGCGC
>JANWHV010000152.1 GCA_025450255.1 Chloroflexota bacterium
CGCGCACGGATCCGTGTTTCGATTGCCACCGCAGACCGGGCACAGAGCCTGGCAGGTCGACTTGCTGATGGGCTGGATCGGCAGAGAGACGATGATATTCTGCCGGATAGCCTCCGATAGATCGAGCAAATGGTTCGCGTCGATCGTGAACACCAGCTCGTCGTCGGGTGGGGGCAGCGGCGCGCCGGTATGCACTTCGATCGACGGCGCGAACTCCTCCTCAAAATGGACGTGGACCTGCGCCGTATACGACTCGAGGCAGCGGCCGCATTCCAACACCACCGTGCCGTCCACGTCACCGCGCACGAGGATGCCGCTGTCGATGCGATCCAATCGCACCCTGCCGGCTGCCAGGTTTGCCGTGGTCGTGTCGTCGAGCGGCAGTGGCTCATCGGTATCGATAGGGTGGATGCGTGTCGTACCCACCGGCCACTTCAGGAGTTGGGCAACGTTTATTTGCATGTCAATGTTCCTCCTGGTACACCCAGGGAAAGCAGGCCGCGGCGGCTATTCGACGGAAACGGCGTCCGCGCGCAGCGACGTAATGCCGTTGCGCACCGTAGCCAAGGTCTGGACGAGCTCCCGCTCGAGTTGCTCGAGGCTGTTGACGGCGTACTCATCGGCGCGCGCGCGCGTCTCGCTTGCCTGCTGATTTGCTTCTTCAATAATACGTCGGGCCTCACGTTCGGCCGTTTTATAGAGACCTTGTTCTTGCACCATTTCGAGCGCCTGTGCCTGCGCGGTGGCTATAAGCCGTTCTGCCTCGGCCTTGGAGTCATTCAGGATCTCGTCGCGATCCCGCGTGACTTCCTCCGCCTGGCGCATTTGCTCGGGGATGTTTTCACGAATGCTCTCTATGATGTCCTGCATCTCGGTCTCGTCGACCATGCAGCGAGACGTTCCCGGCATGTGCCAACCGGTTCGGATGGTGTCTTCCAGCCGGTCAAGTAAATGTAGGATGTCGATCGGACCAGCCTCCTTCCACCTCGACGCTACTGGCGTCACCTCGTGACGCGTCATGGTTACGCCCGGCGCACAACCATGGCGAGAATCTTGCGGCGTTCTCCCCATACCCGCGACGATATGGGCGCCACCACCATTCTATGTCGCGCGTAACGCCGTTTCCACTACGATCGTGCCGCCCAGGAGCGCCAGAACGTACCGCCCTGGGCGGCAAGCCCACTACGTTAGACATGTCCACGAACGGACCTATGAAGTTGGCGCCGAGGCTGATGTCTCGGGCCCAGGTTGTGGAAGGCGCGCGAGACGCTCGGCCACCGGCGGTGGTACAAGGCCAGATACATCACCACCCAGCAGCGCGATTTCCTGGATGCGGCTGGAGCTAATGAACATCATATCCTGGCTGCCTATCAAGCAGACGGTCTCCAGGCCTGGCGCAAGCATGCGGTTCGCGAGCGCCATCTGGAACTCTCCCTCGAAGTCAGACCCAGCACGAAGGCCGCGCACGATCACGTTCGCGCCCATCCGTATAGCATAGTTTACCATCAGGCCCGAAAAACCCTCTACCCGTGCGTTCACCAAATGCGCGGTTGACACGCGTGCCATGGCAATCCGATCCTCCCAGGAGAACAGGACCCGCTTATCGGGCTGCCCATACACGCCGATAATCAACTCGTCGAACAGCGCGCTCGCGCGCGTGGCGATATCCAGATGGCCGTTCGTCATCGGGTCGAAGCTCGCCGGGAAAATGGCGCGCGTCAGCTTTCACTCCCTTCTTCCCAGCGCTGCCAGTAGCTGACGGCACTGTCACCGTACCGGCGTGTTCTCACGAACCGGAGCGGCCCGCTATCGCCGGCAACCTCAAGGCGTGGACTGTGTTCCAGCACCACGATGGCGTTTTCCGCCAGAAGCCTGTGCAATGCGGGCGCCCCTGCCAACGCAAGACCCTCGGGGTCGGCATACGGCGGGTCAGCCAGTATTAAATCATACGGCCCAGGGAGTGTCGATAGCAGTTGGTGTACCGAGCCCTGGATTATGTGCCCATGTTCTTGGACTTTGGCGCGCGTCAGGTTCGCCGCGATTACCTCGCACAGGGCGCGGCGGCGCTCCACGAAGTCGCAGCGCGCGGCGCCCCGGCTCAGGGCTTCCCCGCCGATTGCGCCCGTGCCGGCATAGAGATCGAGAACGCGCGCCCCCGGCACATGGGCGGCCAGCACATTGAAAATCGCGCCGCGCACCTTGTCGGCCGTGGCGCGCGTGCCGGAGTCCGGCGGTCCCTTGAGCGGAACGCTCCGCGCGGAACCTCCGATCACGCGCACGATTGCCGCCTTCCGTCTTGACTCTTCATCGCAACTGAGTGTACAACGTGCGGGAATCAGGCCCAGCGGCCCTGTAGCTGCCGCCTGTCGGAACGGGTCCTCTGGAGGTCACTCAGTCAATGCGGCGGCTACGATCCCTGCTGACGGCCATTATTATCGTGCTCATCGCGCTCTGGGTCGTCACGCCCATCGCCCGTGCCATGCTGCTGCTTCGTGACGACCAGCATCCGATGGGCAACGCGCCGATCATCGCGGGCATCCAGTCTACTGACGCTCATTTTTATACCAGCGACGATAACCCCATACCAATCGCAGGCTGGCTCTGCGTCGTGCGACAGTCCGCGCCAACCGTGATCCTGGTGCCTGGCTGGAAGGAAGACCGCACGTCCATGCTGAAGTACGCATCGTTCCTGGTTCGGGACAGCCTGAATGTGTTGCTGATCGATCTGCAGGGCACTGGCCATAGTGGCGGCGAGTTCAGTCTCGGGCTGCGCGAGCCGATGGACGTAACGTCCGCCGTCGGTTATCTTGATGACCCCTCGTCCGGGATCACGAATCATCACTACGGGGTTCTTGGCGTCTCGTTTGGCGCCGGCGTGGCCCTATCGGCGGCGGGTGGGAATGGCGGCCTCTACGGCGGTGACGACGAGATCAAAGCGGTGGTTGCCGACAGTCCGTGGGCGACGCAGGATGCCACGGTCGACCGGCTTAACGCCATGTCTCTGCTCGGCGTGACGATACCGCTGCCGCACACCGTGACGCTGGGCGGCCACCATGTCACGTTCTTGCCTGGCGCGGAGTGGGCGGTTAATTTCACCCTGGGCGGCGCCCCCGACACGCGCAGCGCGCTCGTTGGGGCACGAAATCTGGCGGCGGACCAATCACTGCTGGTGATACACAACCAGAACGACAACAACCCGACCACGACCGGATCGGACGCGCGCGAGCTATTCGACGCCGCCAAGGTCAAGCATAAGTTCATCTGGGTGGCGCCACTCGGCCTGCACGCCGGCGCGTATGATGCCCAACCGGAGGTCTACCAGGCCAGGGTGCTCGACTTTTTCCACAGGTACCTGGTCGCGTTCAAAGACCCGCCCTACCGGCCCGTGGCGCCCACACCCGGCATGTTCCCAGGGCAGCACGGCCACGAATCAGGAGCCCGCCTGTTCCGCGCTGATTTTCTCATCTGCTACAATCCGGCGCGGAACAGTTGGATCTCGCTGGAGGGCTGGCGGTGGTGGAAGGTCGTATCCAGGCGCCGATCGGCGGACGATGGCCGGCGCGTATGCTGTGGCTTTGTATCGCGCTATTGCCCATCGCCGGCTTATTGCAGCCCGCCCGTGCCGGTCATAAAGCGGGCGTCGAGGCCGTTGGCATATACCCGCCGCCGCCGCTGCTGGGCGCGGCCGCCGTGGTCTACGATCTGGATACCGCCGCGATGCTGTACTCCGTCAATTCCGACGCGGAGTTGCCGATTGCCAGCACTACCAAGCTGATGACCGCGTTGTTGGTGCTGGAACATGGGCGCCTCGATGCCATGACGACCGTCAGCTACCTGGCAGCCACCATCGGCCAATCCACCATGTACCTCCGCGGCGGCGAAGTGCTCAGCCTGCGGAACCTGCTCTACGGACTGATGCTGCCGTCCGGCAACGACGCGGCGATCGCCCTGGCCGAGGCCGTGGGCGGCAGCGTGCCCACGTTCGTGGCCATGATGAACGCGCGTTGCCGGCAGCTAGGTTGCACCCACACGCGGTTCAACAATCCTCACGGCCTCGATGGCTACGGCAATTATTCCTCGGCCCATGACCTGCTGCTGGTGCTCAAGGCTGACCTCCACTACGACACGTTCCGCGCAATCGCGCGGACCAAGACATACTACGTGGCCGGCACCAGCCACAACTACGCGCATCCACTGACAAACGTGAACGAGCCGCTATGGTGGTATCCGGGCGTGCAAGGCGCCAAGCCGGGCAATACCGCCGCCGCCGGCTTTTGCCGCGTGCTGTATGTGGTCCGTGGCGGCAGGCACGTCGCCGCCGTCATCCTGGGCATGAGCGATCGCTACACCGATGTGCGAGACCTGCTGAACTATGCTTTCAGGGACTTCACCTGGCATTCACCTGACGGCGTCAGTCCCGTCCTGGAAACGCAACTGTACCCGCGCGACGATTTCAGCGGCGATTCGCCGTATCGTTTCCTGGAAGGCAATGATGGACCGGGCAAACCCTGGCGCTATTACGTGGGGACCGGCTACTACGTCCGCCCGCCGTTCCTCGCCTACTATGCCGTTCACCCGACCCTGGGCCCGCCCACCAGCCAGCCGGCTACCGGCGACGGCATCATTCGCCAGCGTTTTGGCCGCACCGTATTGCTGTATCGGCAGGCCACTGGTACCTTCAGCCGAGAGCAGGGATAGTGGGGGCAGGGACACGGAAGCGGAGATCGAGGAGATCGCGGGCATGACGGACCCTGGGTTGCTGCAAGCCGGATACGAGTTTCCACCGCAAGTGCTGCGTCTTGACCAGCCGACGATCGCCGCGTACGTGGCCGCCGTGGGTGACGGCTATCCTGGGTACGCGGGCGCCGGCGGCGTGGCGCCTCCGCTGGCCGTGCTCGCGCTGGCCATGCGCGGCCTCGCCGACCTGATCGCCCAGCACCCGGGATCGCTCCATGTAACGCAACAACTCGCCGCCGCGCGCGCCGTGCCCATCGGCTCCGTGGTAACGGCGCGCTTGCAGGTGAAGAATCGCTCCGAGCGTCGCGGCTTCGCGGCGCTTACCCTTACCGTGTCGGTGGACCTTGGAGACGATGCCGCCCTGCGCGGCTCGATGCTGTTGATGGTTCCTCTTGCAGCTGGAGGAGTCGCCGGTGCATGAGCGGCGTAGGCATCACCGGGGAGCACGACGCGTAGGTCGCGGCCATACGTGTCCCTGGAGGCATCGCCGGTGAACGAGCAAGTGACCGCGCCCAGAGTGGGCGAGCAGTTTGGCCCCCTGGCGGTAGACGTCACGGCGCACCGCGTCCTGGCCTATGCCGATGCCTCCGGCGACCACAATCCCATCCATATCGACGCCGCGTTCGCCGCGACCACGCCCTACGGCGGGCCGATCGCGCATGGCATGCTGTTGCTCGCCTATGTGTCGCGCCTGCTCACGGCACGCTTCGGCGGCTCGTGGGCCGAGACCGGCAATCTCGACGCGCGCTTCCGTTCGCCGGCCATGGTCGGCGCCGCGATCTCCGTAGTGGGCGAGGTCACCGCCGTCGAAGCCGTCAACGGCGTGGCAGCGGTGGAATGCGCCGTCCGCGTGCTCGACGCCGCCGGGCAGTCGCTGGTGACAGCCACGGCGACGCTGCGCCTGGCCGGGCAGTAGCTATCATCCCTTTCTGCCCTTGGCGAGCCCGTTCAGGCGCTCCGAACGTAACTACACCGCGCGTCCGTGCCTGATTCGCGCCCCGGCAACGGAACGGAGATTGCCCTGTAACCACGTAGAGCGAGACCACCCCACCCCATCTGGCCGCGATCCGCCACCGGATTAGTTCGGTCGCAGCCCTGCCATGCCGCCTTATTCGGAGGCGTGACCCCGCGGCCCCGGGGGCAGTTATCCGAGGCGTAATCCCGGAGGCGCCACCCCCAAGAGTTAGCCAACTATAGCCGAAATCATACTTGCACACTAACTACCGAGTTAGGCATACTTAACTCGGTAGTTCATGGGGTCGGTTTGATGGAGGTGGGGTACGATGAGCCGGGAAGATCTCACGCCGGCCATGGAGGATTACCTCAAGGGCGCCTACCTGCTGCGCGAACGCGGCGAGGAGATCACGGTGCTCGCGCTGGCCGAGGCGCACAACGTCAGTCCGCCCAGCGTGACCGGAATGATCAAACGGCTCGCGGCGCTTGGGCTGGTGGAGCATACGCCGTACAAGTTGATCGCCCTGACCCCCGCCGGCGAGGCCGTGGCCCTGGAGATCGTCCGGCATCACCGCCTGCTCGAGCTGTACCTGGCGGAGTTTCTCGGCATGGCCTGGGATGAAGTACACGCGGAGGCGGACCGCCTCGAGCATCACATCAGCGAGGACCTGGAGGAGCGCATTGCCGATCGGCTCGGCCAGCCCGCGACCGATCCGCATGGCGACCCCATTCCCACCCGCGAGCTTACGCTGCCGGAACGCGACCTAAGACGCCTCTCCGTACTGGCGCCCGGTGAGCGCGCCACCGTGGCGCGGATCAGCGATCAAGAGACCGGGTTGCTGCATTACCTGGGAACACTCGGCCTCGTGCCTGGCGCGGCGGCGACGGTGGCCGGCGTGGCGCCGTATGGCGGCGTGGTCACTGTTCGCCTCGGCGAGGACGGGCCATTCCATGCTATCGCCGCGGAGGTGGCAGCCAAGATCCTGGTGCTCCCGGCGTCCGTGGATGTCGCGAGCGCGCGATGACGCCAACGGTCGATCTGGCCCCTCCACCGGCCCAGCGCGGCGCGACGCCTGGAAGCGATCGCGCCGGCCAGGAAGCTCTGGAGGGACACCGGCGCGGCCTGCGGCGCATTCTACCGTTCATAGGGCCGGCCTTCGTGGCCTGCGTCGCCTACATCGACCCCGGCAACTTCGCTACCAACATCTCCGGCGGCGCCCAGTACGGCTACAAGCTGCTCTGGGTGGTGGTCTACGCCAACATCATGGCCATGTTCATCCAGACGCTCGCCGCGAAGCTTGGCATCGCCACCGGTAAGAACCTTCCCGAGCTGATGCGATGCCATTTCCCGCCCTGGCTGGTCTATCCGTTATGGATTGTGGCCGAAATCATGGCCATGGCCACCGATCTCGCCGAGTTCGTCGGCGCCGCGCTCGGCTTCAATCTGCTGTTCCATGTTCCATTGCTCGCCGCCGCCGTGCTCACCGCGATTTCCACGTTCGCCATGCTGCACCTGCAGACGCGCGGCTTCCGCCCGCTCGAGGCGTTGATCACCGTCCTGGTGCTGGCGGTGGCTGCTTGCTACGTGGTCGAGCTTTTCATCGGACGGCCCAGCGTGCACGAGATTGCGGTCCATGCGGTGGTGCCGTTCGTGGATAAGGGGTCGATTCTGGTCTCCGCGGCCATCCTTGGCGCGACGGTGATGCCGCACGTGGTGTACTTGCACAGCGCCCTGCTGGCCGACCGCGTGCGCCCGAAGAATGACGAACATGCGCGGCGCCTCTACCGCTTCACGGTAATCGACGTGCTGATCGCCATGCCCCTGGCGGGAGTGGTCAACGGCGGCATGTTGATCATGGCGGCCGTTACCTTCAACCAGCATGGGTTGACCTCGATTTCGGACTTGACCGAGGCATACAAGACGCTCACGCCGCTGCTCGGCCAGGCAGCGGCCACTATCTTCGCGGTTTCGCTGCTGGCGTCCGGCCTGTCCAGCTCGACGGTCGGCACCATGGCCGGCCAGGTGATTATGCAGGGTTTCGTTGGTTTCCGTATCCCGCTCTGGCTCCGGCGTTTGGTTACCATGGCGCCGTCGTTTATTGTCATCGGATTGAACCTGCCGACCGCCACTACCCTGGTGGTAAGCCAGGTGGTGCTGAGTGTCGTCCTGGCCTTTGCCGTGGTGCCCTTACTGCTGTTTACCGGCCGCCGCGACATTATGGGCGTGCTGGTAAACCATCGTTCCACGAACGTGATAGGATGGCTGTGCGCGGCCGTGATAATATCGTTGAACGGTCTGCTCATTTATCAGAGCCTTGGCGGCGGCATACCTGGCTTCGGCTAAGGGGCGTCCGCGCCGGGGTGCCGGGCCCAGGCGGCGGTCACACTATGGTAAACACGTAACTGGCCCTCTGTAGGAGCATCATCATGTATCGGCGCCTTCTGGTGCCGCTCGACGGTTCGCGCCTTGCCGAGTCGGTTCTGCCCGTCGTGGAACGGCTAGCAGAGGCATGCGGGTCAACGGTCGTGCTGCTCCACATCATCGAGCAAGGCGCCCCGTCTACGGTGCACGGCGACCGGCATTTGACGGCCGCCGGGGACGCGACCGCATATCTCACCATGCTGGCGGATCGGTTGCGCGGCCTGGGGGTAACGGTGGATCTCCATACCCACGACGCGCCGGAAGGCGACGTGGCATCCAGCATCGCCGGTCACGCGGATGAGATTGACACGGACCTGATCGTGCTCTGCGCCCATGGACGTGGCGGCGTCCGCGGCTTGCTCTTCGGCAGCATCGCCCAGCAAGTGCTGCGCCGCGGCGGCGCGCCGGTGATGCTGGTCCGGCCAGGCCGGCAAGGCGAGTCCGGCTTCGCGCCCCGTGTGTTGCTGGTGCCCGTGGACGCGACACCGGCCGCGGAAGCGGCGCTGGAGCCGGCGCGCGTCCTCGCGTACGCTCTCCATGCCGCGCTGCGCCTGGTGATGGTCGTGCCGACGCAGGGCACCGTGCGCGGCGAAAGGGTCGCGACCGCCACGCTGCTGCCTATCGCCGCGCAGGCCGCGCTGGAGCTTGAGTGCGAAGATGCCCGTGTCTATCTGGCCGCCCTGGCAGGACGGCTGCGCGGTGACGACGATCTTGAGATCACCGCCACCGTGGAGCGCGGCGACGTGGCTACGGTGCTGGCGGCGGCGGCGGCCGAGCCTGACGTGGGTATGGTCGTGGTGGCCACCCATGGCCGGGCGGGCTTTCAGACCATGTGGACGGGCAGCGCGACCGCCAATCTGCTTGCCAAGCCCGGGCCGCCGGTCTTGCTGGTGCGCCGGGCCGCCGATATATCGCCGTCCCAGCAGACCGGCTAGCAGGCGGGCTTGAGCGCGGCACTCTTGAAAGAATCCGTCAAGAGGCTCATCCGGACCCTGGGTATAAGATTTGACAATATTCGTGGATAAGTCGTTCCAAGCTGTGGATAACAGGCTGATAAGTGGAGATTTCTGGCGGATAAACAATGCCCGTTCTAGATGGACAGGTGTGGAGCGAGGCGGCGCGGGACCTGTGGATAAGCCGCTTTGATGCGGTTGTGCGGGGGCCGACTGTAGTGTAGGCTGGTGCAAGTTTTCAAAGAGGTAGGAGGTTACGAATGCTTGCACCACATCGGCCGCTAGGTAATGGGCAACCGCCGCGATACTCCTTTGCCTCGTTCGTGTTCGGCCCTGAAAGCTTGCTGGCATACAGGGCTGCCTGGACGGTGGCTAATTCCCCGGGCACGACATTCAACCCCCTCTACATACAGAGCGCGCCGGGAATGGGAAAGACTCACCTGCTCAAGGCGATTGCGCAACATCTGACCCAGCGACCCGATCTGCAAAACGTCTTGTACGTTCCAGCCGAAACGCTAAGCCAGGAATTGACTACCAGCATTCGTCAGCGCCGATCCGAGGCATTCCGCGATCGCTATCGCTCCGCCGGCGCCCTGCTGGTCGACGACCTCGCGGTGCTCGCCGGCCGCACCGCCGTGCTCGAGGATCTGACCCACACCATCGACGTCCTGCGCGAGAATGGCCGCCAGGTAGTGGTGAGCGGCGAAAGCGATCCCGCCATGATCAAGGGTCTCCCCGATCGCCTGCGTTCACGCCTGATGTCCGGTATGGTGGTACGCATCGGCAAGCCCAGCCTGCGCACTCGCCTGGCGCTCGCGCGCACCTTTGCCGCCTACACCTCGACCTGGTTCACGGAAGAGGCATTGCACTTGCTGGCCCATCGCACGGCCGGCGGCGTGAACGAACTGGAAACCGCGGTACGGCGCTGCGCGCATCTGGCGCCTCGCGGCACGGTGGTCGGCGCGAACATGGTCAAAACTGTGCTAAGCGACCTCCTGCGCCAGGCCCAGAATGCCCCGGTCCGCGGCGACGTCGAGACCATCCTGCGCGCGGTCTGCGCGGAGTTCGGCGTCACCAAGGACGACCTGCTCAGCAAGAAACGCGAAGCTACCATCTCGCAAGCGCGCCAGATCGCCATGTTCCTGCTGCGCGAGGACGCCGGCCTTACCGTGGCGCGGATCGGGCGCGAGCTCGAGCGTGACCACTCCACCGTGCTTCACGGCTGCAAGCGCATCGACGGCGCTACCTCCTCTAACGACGAGTCGATTATTTCCGCCATCTCAGCGGTTCGCGAGAACTTGCTGGACGCCCTGGCATAACACTCCGGTCCGGGACCCAATACCGGATCGCACCCATGAAGAGGGGCCTGGCGGTCGCGCCAGGTCCCTCTATGATTTCGACATGCCCCGCCGGTTGGTGAGGATGGGCCTCCAACTGAGGTCGGATGCAGCGACGGGTGGACCGGCGACCGCGGTCAGACGATAAGCACGACCTTGCCGACCGTATTCCGGCCCTCCATGGCCGTATGCGCCGCCGCCGCGCCGGCGAGCGGGAAGGTCTGACCGATGATGATCTCAAGCTTGCCGGCGCTTACATAGCCAAACAGGTCCTTGACGGCCCTGCCGATTTTGTCGGCCTGGGAAAGATACGGCGACAGCCAATAGCCAATCACGGCGATGTTCCGCTGCATGAGCTTGGCGCCCGAAATTTCCGCCCGCTCGCCGCTCGCCGCGCCGAAGATCACCATGCGGCCGCTGAACGGCGTCAGTACGTCCAGGCTCTTTTTGGCAACACCTCCGCCTACCATCTCCAGCACGATGTCAACGCCCTTCCGCCCGGTGGCCTTCAGCACCTGCTCGGGCCAGTCGCCGTCCCGGTAATTCACCAGCGCATCCGCGCCCAGGCGGCGCGCCAGTTCCAGCTTCTCGGCCGAGCCTGCCGTCGCCACGACCTGGCCCGCGCCCATCAGCCTGGCGATCTGCACCGCCAGGGTGCCGACGCCACCAGCGGCGGCATGGACCAGCACGGACTCGCCCGGCTCGATCCGGGCACTGTCGCGGAGCAATTGATAGGCGGTAAGGCCCTGCAGCGGCAAGGCCGCGGCATGGATGAAGTCGAGCCTGTCGGGGATCGGGATGACCGCGTTTGCCGAGGCGATCGCGTACTCCGCGTAGCCGCCGGATACCAGTGACGCGACGCGCGTGCCGGCGGCCGGCGCCGTGACACCCGGCCCCAGCGCGTCGATCGTGCCCGCCACCTCGGCGCCCAGGATCGCGGGCAGCTTGGTGGGTGTCAGGTACGCGCCTCGTCGCTGCGCGATATCCGCGAAGTTGACACCGGCGGCCGCGACCTTGATCCGCACCTGGCCTTCACGCGGATCGGGCGTCGGGACTTCCTCGACCTGGAGCACTTCCGGCCCGCCGGTTTGCTGAATACGGATCGCTTTCATCTGCTGCTCCTCTCGCATGCATGGACTCTGGTCCCACTAAGCGCCCACCGCAACCTCCGCGGCATTTGGTCCAGCATAGCACGGGCGGTCTTACGCTCCGGCAGCGCCCTGATCGGCGCTTGCCACGCCGAATTGCCGTTTCGGTCGAGCAAGCGGATAGACTGAGTGAAGCACGTCCGGCAAGTATTGCCGGCGAACCCGCGCTCAAAGCCATGGGCCCTTGCCGGTTTGCGGCAGCATTCAAACGGGCCATTGTTTCGGCCAGCCGGAATTATGCGGAGAATCTGCCTTTCCGGATTCCTCCGGAGGCGCCAGCACCAGGATTGGAGCCGCCGTGTCATTGGAGTCATTCGTCGAGGCCATGCCTAAAGTGGAGCTGCACGTACATCTCGAGGGCGCCATCCAGCCTCACACCCTGCTCGAGCTTGCTCGCCGCCATCAAGTGCCGCTCCCGGCGGATACCGTCGAAGGCTTGAACGAATGGTATGTGTTTACCGGCTTCCCGCATTTCGTCGAGGTCTATGTCGCCATGACAAAATGCGTCAAGACGGTGGATGACCTTGAGCTGATCGCCCGCGAATTCCTGGCCGGGCAGGCCGCGCAACAGATCCGCTACAGCGAGGTAACCTTCACCGCGTATACCCATTTCCAGCTCAACACTATAGCCTTCCGCGACGCGTTGGCGGCGTTGAACCGCGCGGCGGCCTGGGCGGCGCGAACGCATGACACGCGCGTCGGCTGGGTGATCGATATAGCCCGCGAGATGGACGGCGACGAGAGCGTCAAAGTCGCCGACTGGGCGATCGAGGGCATGGCCGCCGGCGTGGTCGCGCTTGGGCTCGGCGGCTATGAGGTGGGGAACCCGCCGGAGAAGCACGTCAGGGCGTTCCAGCGCGCCCGCGCCGCCGGCCTTCCCGCCGTGCCCCATGCCGGCGAGACC
>JANWHV010000153.1 GCA_025450255.1 Chloroflexota bacterium
ATTCAGCAGGTGTTGTATGCCGACCGGATCCTCGACGCCTTCACGCAGGCTGACCCAGCTGAACGTGCTGAGAAAGGGCGGCAGCAGATCAGGGTCAAACGGCTCGGGTACGCCGGGCAGCAGCACCGGGAAGCAGCGAAAGGTGGGATCCTTGGCTGCCCGGTCCAAAGCCAGCCGCACCTCCATGGCAGACCAGGCGCCGACGCTATTTGGCCCCACGAACACCGCGCACGAGCGGCTGCCGCGCACCCCGGCGGCTAGCTCCACCTGCCAGTCGCCACCGGGGGTCAGGCGCCACTGGTCCAGCCAGGGCTCCATCCCGGCCGCCCGCAGCGCGTGGGCGACCGCCACCACGGCTGGACGATCCTTACTGTTATAGGAGAGGAACACGTCGTAGCGTTGCTCGATCATCACGTCGCCTTCCGCCATGGCAGCCGGCTCGCCGGCCTGAGCCGCCGTTGCTCACCACGCTACTCAGGTTCGGTCTGCTGAGAGTATAGCTAACCGCTGCCTAATGCATGGTTCGGCGCATGGCAGAGTACCTGAGACATATGCCTCGATCAACGCTGACGCCAAACCGCGGCCTTCCGACCCCGCTGATGATCCATTGATGCACGACTCTTCTTCCTGATCGCTCCCAGTTTGCCAAGCGCGGCCGTGCCCCCACCAAGGAGAGCGGGGGCACGGTCATGGACGCTACCGATGCTCGCCCAAGCAGCGCGGGCGAAAGCCTACGCCGTTGGCGTGATGTTTTGATTCGTATGAAAGAGATTGGTGGGGTCGTAGACGGCTTTGATCCGGGCCAGGCGCGCGTAATTCTCTCGATACGCGGCCTTGACGTTGTCCTCGCCCTCATCCATGATCATATTCACGTAGGCACCGCCGGCGGAGTGCGGGTGGAGTGCCAGCCAATAGTCCTTCGCCCACTGGATCATGCGCTCGTTGCTGGCCGGGTCGGGATCGACGCCCACGATCACCTCGGCGAAGTTAGCGTCACGGAAGCTGAACGCCGTATCGTTTCGCCCGGCTCGCTGGGCCGCGCCGTTAAGGGGATAGATATGCATGGTCGAGTGCATGGTGGGTAGCTGAGCGCCGTACTTCGCATGCAGATCTATTGCGGTGTCGCTCAAGTCCTTAAAGAAATCGGCCTTCCAATACCACTGTAGGCCGGCTGGATACAGTGCATCGAACAGACCCTGCAGCACCGGCCAGGGGATAGGACCAGCGAAGTCCACCGCTGGTGGGCCGAACGCACGAATCGCCTTGAATGCTTCATCGGCCTGATCGAGCGGCCCTGTGTAACACCACACGACCGCGCACATCTTCGTGAGGTGGTACTGCTCCGGGAACGGCGGCACCGGCGGCACCGTAATGAAGGCGAACCAGCCGTTGATGTTCTCGGGCGCGGTAAGGATGAAGTCGCGCCACCACTTGAGGAGATCCTGGGCCATTTCCATCGGCCACAACATAGGTCCGCCATAGACCGTGCTGATCGGGTGCAAACGGAACAGGAACGAGGTCACGACGCCGAAGTTGCCGCCGCCGCCGCGGACGGCCCAGAACAGGTCGGCGTGTTGCTCCGCGTCGGCGGTGACAAAGCTGCCGTCGGCCAATACCATGTCCACGCCGAGCAGGTTGTCGAGCGTCAGACCGTGGGCGCGCGAGAGGTAGCCGATGCCGCCGCCCAGGGTCAGGCCGCCTACTCCGGTCGAGGAGACGAACCCGCTTGGCGTCGCCAGACCGAAGGGGTGGGTCGCATGATCAACATCGCCCCAGACGCAGCCGCCCTCGACCCGTACCGTACGATCGGCTGGATCGACGCGGATGCCTTTCATGCGCGACAGATCGATCATCAGGCCGTCATCACACGTACCCAATCCGGCGCCGTTATGCCCGCCGCCGCGGACGGCAAGGGTGAGTTGGTGCTGGTGGGCGAAATTGACGGCGTGAATCACGTCGGCCACGTCGACGCAACAGGCGATCAGCGCCGGTCGCCGGTCGATCATGCCATTGTACACCTGGCGGACTTGCTCGTAGCTTGGGTCTCCCGGTTGGACCAGTTCGCCGCGTATGCGCGACTGGAGGTCCTGCACCGCGGCGGCGTCCAACGTGACAGTGCTCCGCGCCTGTGTGATCATGTAAGTTCTCCCATGTGTGCTGCTCATGATGCCTACCACCTGTAGGGTCGGATAAACAAATGCAAAGGTAGCGTTAGCATAGGGTTGGATTCGTAGAGATAGGCGATCGGAGATCACCACGGGGGTCCCCTGCCTTTATGGGCTGGGTGAAGCATGAGGAAACTCCTGGCCCGGCATGCCATCACCGTACGTGAATCAGTATGGTGTCAAATACGTACCATCCTGAGTTCTGACCATCGGTCAGATAGGCCTGGACTCCAATGACGTAGTTGCCTGCATGGCGATAACCGTGGCGTGAACTCAGGCCGCGGGCCTGCGCGCCATCGCCGAACGTCCAGCGCCACGGGGTCGTGAACGCGCTGGGTGGCAGCGTCCATAACACCCTGCCCCGGATTTCGCTGAACAGCACCGGCCGGCCGGCCGAATAGACGCCCGGCGCCACGAACGGCGCCCACGTCGCCAGTTGTCCCTGGGCCGGTGGCGTCCCATTCACGCCGACCATGCGTCCATTGACCAGCAGGGAGGGCACGCCGTCGAGACCGCATGCGCGGGTCATGCCTATACCAAGGAGTAAGGCTCCTATCGCCAGGCCAGGCGTGATGACCTGCCTTCGCATCATATACCTCGCTTTCGAGATCCACGCCGGCAGTGCGGGGGCCATGCCGGCCCGGTGGAACGGCCCCCGCGCCGCGTGGTTCACAGTACCGCCGGCTACTTCAGGGCGATGGTGCCGTCGGCTCCGGGCGGCAGAAACTGCAGGTAGAAGACCTCGGATGGCAGTATCACATGGAGCGTGTGGACATGCCCTGGCGGCTCGGCGAAGAATGAGCCGGCACAGTAGGTGACGGTACCCTTCGCATCCGTGATCTCCAGATCGCCCGCTATGACGTAGACAAAGGTGGGGCCGCCATGCACATGCTTGAACGTGAAGCCCGCCGGAAAGGCGGCATACACCGGCACACCCGTGGCAGTGCCGGCTGGTAAGGCGATAGCGGAGAATGTGGCCAGCGGCGTGAGTGGCTTCGCGCGGCTCGCGGTCGCGCAGGCGGCTCCCGCCGCGATGGCGTTGCCGTGTGACGCAACGGCATGGTGCTGGACGCCGGAGCTCAGGCCGGCCACCAGCAGCACGGCGATGAGACTCCACCGGCGGTACGCCCAGCTTCGCGCGGGAGTGGTCAGCAAGATGTTCTTCATTTTTGAAACTCCCTTATACTGCAATGCCTGCGTTCAAGCATTTTTCTCTACTCGGATCTACCCCCGTAATGGTCGTTTCCGTACCGGTTCTCCCTCCTTTCCCATGGGGTTGGAAGGAGCGTAGCAAGGGTGGCGTTAGCAATACGTTGGCTTGACACGGAAGAGAATGAGCACTCAGGCGCCGACAAGCCGTGCCGGGAGCCGTAAGCGTTAGCCGTCCGTTATCTTGGCTTATTCATGGGCTATTGGCCGGGCGGGCTAAAGCCAATATGGTTTAACCAACGAGCGCGGCCTAAAGACTGGGGTTGCCTGCGATGCTGGGTTAGGCTGGCAGCGACCGGGCGGCCCGCGCGACCGGCGTGTCGAGCCCTTCCGTAAACCAGCCGTGCAGATCCGCCAGCAGACGCCGACCCTCATCGGCGCGCTGCCGCGAGCTCCACAATTGGGCCAGGTTTGTGGCCGCCCGCAACTCCAGTGACTTGGCCTGCTGGGCACGCGCGATCTCTAGCGCCCGCAGCAACGCCGCTTCGGCGTCCTGCTCCCGCGCGCCAGAGGCCAGCAACAGTTCGCCCCGCAACCGGTGTAGCTCCGCGTCCCACCACCGCTCGTTGCGAGCGTGAGCTGCCACCAGCCCCTCATCGAGCACCGTGAGCCCTTCGTCACCGCGCCCGGCTTTACCGCATACTCGCGCGAGTAGCGACAGAAAGTAGGGCAGACGCAATCGGGCACCGGTCGCGGTGAATGCCGTGATGGAGTCGCGAAGCCGGGTAATGTGCTCCGCGTCCGGTTGCTCCCACGCCCATGCGAAGTCCACCAGGATCGCCGACCAAGCTTGATAGTAGAGCGCCTTGTATTCGGTCGCAAGCGCGAACGCTTCCTCCGCGTGTGCTCTGGCCGCGGCATCGTCCGCGCGGAACTGCATGAGGGTGGCCAGATAGGCCGCCGCCAGCGCCTGGCTGAAGGGTTGGGCCAGGTCGCGGGCGATCTGGACGGCTTCACGACAGCGGGTCAGCGCCGACTCTGGATAGCCCAGGCACCACAGCGCATGCCCATGCCAGGCCCGTGCGTGCACCATATAGTTGACCCCATGCGCCTCCTGGATCCGCCGCATTTGGTCGGGGTCATGAACGGCGATAAGCTCCGTGAAGCGATCGTTGGCTTGCGTCAACTCCCCTCGGTGCATACGGGCACCGTTGAGCATTACTCCGGTATACAGCGGCGGCGTCATACCGGCTGACCGCTGATACAGCGTGTCCAGCTTGTCAGAAATGTGTTGGACCTCATCGAATCGAGCTTGCACGACATAGACTGATTGCAGCCCGTTAAGCACCTGCGCGAGTTGTCCATCATTGCCGACCGTATCGCATAGCGCCAGGGCCCGATCAAGCGCGTGCTCCGCCTCCGGCGCGGTCCATCCTTTTGTTACTCGCAGGGCCGGCGCCAACGACAGGAGCAGAGTCAGTTCCCGGATGTCGCGCTTCATGCCGGCCGGGAGCCCTTCGAGGAGCTTCAGCCCGCGCGACAGCAGGCTGATCGCGTCGTCGTTCGCGTAGACACGCTGGGCGACCACCGCCGCGCGCTGGTAGTAGGGAATTGCCTGCTCGGCCATGCCCGCGTGCTCGTAATGGAAGGCGATCTGGCCGCTTACCGGATCGAGATCATCCGCGTTGGCGGTCTCGAACGCCAGCGCGATGCGCCGATGGAACAATCGGCGCTGCGGCGCGCTGATCTCCGCGTAGGCGACCTCGCGCAGCTTGTCATGGGTGAAGTCATAGGTGTTGGCGCCATGCTCGCGGACAATGCGCTTGTTCCAGAGTTCATCCAGCGTGTCGGCCACACTCTTTTCGTCGCCATGTCCGGCACGGAGCAGGATGTCCAGGCTGAACGCGCGGCCAAGGGCGGCGGCAAGGCCAACGAACTCGCGCGCGGACGCGGATAGCTGCGCGAGGCGGCCGGCGATCATCGTGTAGACCCGTGGCGGGAGCGGCGGCCGGTCTTCAGCAAACGGCTCTTCGATGAGGGTAGCCTCCAGAGCGGGTTCGGGCATCTGGCCGAGGCCCGCGCGCACGGTTTCGACCACGAAGAGCGGGTTCCCTTCAGTCTCACGATACAGGCGCAGGGCCCATCAGGCCAAAACAGGTAGGCTAGATGCTGGCGTGGTTGCGGCGCGTCGCGATGCAACAGTAGGTAGGCGAGCATCGAATGCAGACGGGCGCTGCTGACCCCCAACACCGGCGCGTCCCCGTAGACCAAGCTGAACTCGCCGAGGAGTCGTATCCGTAGGATCGTCACCGCCACCGTCGCCTCCTCGTCACGGCGCGCGCAGTCGTGAATAGGATTCATCGATATCACGCGCGACCCGGCACGGCCTCGTGGTCGAAGCGCCCGAACGAACCCTCACGTGGCTGGCAACAGCTGATGGCGGCATCGACAGCTCCATTACGGGCTTGTTGGATGCCATGTGCAATGCCAGGCAGGCTTCAGCCACCTTAGCGTCATTCCTGCCGCTGGGCCCACGCGCGGAACGCGGTTGGGGTCAATCCCTCCTTGAGATGGAATACCCGCGAGAAATAGTAGGGATCCCCGAACCCAACCGCGTCCGCCACCTCGGCCACGCCCATGCGCGTATGGGCCAGCAGTTCCCTGGCCCGGTCGAGCCGGATGCGCAGCAGGTAGTCGGTGATCGACTGGCCGGTCACCTCCTTGAAGCGGCGCCGCAGGGTCGAATAGCCGATGCCGCACTCGTCCGCCACCGCGTGAAGGTCGAGAGGCTGCAAGGCGCCCGCTTGAATCAGCGCGACCGCCCGCGGGAGGGCCAGGGCCCCCGTAGGGGGATTGGCCTCGGTTGAACGGCTCGATCCGTGGGCCACGACGGCGAGTCGATAGATCAGGGAGGCGCCCAGGGCGCCGGCAAGTGGAGCGCCGGCGGCAAAATCGGCGCGGATCCGGCCAAACAGAGCCTCGATCTGGGACGCGTCATCTGGTCGTACGACAGGACGGGCGCGCGAAAGCCAACCCAGAAGCTCAAAAGAATGGGCCAGGGGCCCCGTGAAGGTCGCCCACTGCGCCGACCAGCCGGCGGCCCCAGGCACGCAGCTGAGTGCCACGCCTGGGAACAGCCAGAACAGATCGCCTGCCTCAACCGCGATCCGGCTCGCCGGCTCCCCTGTCTCGATCCAGCCCGAGCCGGCATAGACATACGCCACGGCGTAGCTGCCAAGGCCGAGCCGCTCGCCGCGATCTCGCCGGTTGGCGATCGACCCATAGCCCGTACAGGTCAGGCCCACGAGCCGGTGTCCGGCGGTCGGCATCGCATGGTGAACAACATCCGGAAGTGGGTGTTCGGTCATCGCGTGTTCCCCCATGCCGGCTCGATGAAGCGGGACGGCTCTGTCCCAGATGCGCGGGCGGCGGCATCGTGCCACCTTACCCTCCCATCGTAGGCCCGGCGCCTAAGGGCAGCCTGTGTCCTGACTAAGCGTTTGCTGAGAGTGGATGGAGCGGGAAAGCCCGAGATCGCGAAGAGCAAAGAATCCAGGCCGGTGAGCGCGTGGTGCATGGCTCCCGGTGGAGGGTCGATGGTACGCTGTCGCCGAGAAAGTCAGAGGGCCGAACTATTGAAGAAACTGATGATCGCGATCGGACTCGCGGGCACCCTTGCCAGCACAAGCCGGCCCCCAGCCGGAGTCGTTCATGCCGCCATGCTCCAGGCAGCCAACCTCGCGGCTGCCACGCCCAGCGCGATTGTCGCCACCGCGGAGGCACACCTGGGCGATCGTTACGCGACGATCGGCAACTCACCCGCCACCGGTTTCAGTTGCATTGGCTTCGTCAACTATGTGTTCGCCCAGAACGGCGTCTATGTGCCCTTCGACATCCCTCAGGCATGGAACAGCGCGCCGCGCGTGGCGCTCAATGATCTGTTGCCCGGTGACGTATTGTTTTTCAGCAATACGGTCTTTGCCGGGCTCTCGCACGTCGCGATCTATATCGGCGGCGGTGCGATGATTGGGGCCGACAACTTTTCCGTCGGCGTCACCACCGACCGGCTAAGCGACAGCTACTGGACCGATCACTATACGGGTGCTACTCGTCCGCTGGCGCTCGGCGGCACGGCGCCGGCGCCAGGCACCGGCCAGTCCACCGCCACGGCCACGCCGCCGTCCGCCAGTGGCAACCCCGACCAGACCACGACCCCAACCCCTACGCAGGCGGCCACTACCGGCGGTGATGGGCAGGCCGGCGCCCCAACCGTCACGGAGACGCCCGCTCCCCAAACGGCCGCCACGGCGCCGAGCGGAACCTTGCTGCGCCTGCTCGCCCCAGCGGGGCTGTATAGCGGCCCTGGGTATCAGTACACGCCCGTGGCGAACGCGGACGCGGGCAGCCTGCTCACCGTGCTGCTGGGCCAGGGCGATTGGTATAGCGTGCGCCAAGGCACCACCTACGGCTGGGTGAGTGCCCGCCAGGTCGTTCCGATCAGCGGAAGCGGCGCCCAGGCACCACCCGCCACGGCTCAGGCCACGCCGACTCCGGCATTCTCACGGGCGGCCTTGACCACGAGTGGTTCGGGCGCCGCGGACCTCTACGTGGTCCAGGGACCGCTATGGGTACGGAGCGGTCCCGGCACGAGCTTCCACCCGGTCGGCTCGCTGGTGGTGGGAACGCCGCTCCGGGTGCGGGCGACGCATCCGCATTGGGCGCTGGTGACGGCGCCAGACAACATCACGGGTTGGGTGGCCCGACCCTATCTGGGCCCGACCCCGCCCACGCGGGATAGCCGAACGGACGGGGCACCTGGGACAGCGACTCCGGTGGCCACCCTGGGCTTCGCTCGCGTGACCACGGCGATGCTCAATGTACGCGTGCAACCGGATAGGCAGGCGCGGGCGATCACCGTGCTGTTCGGCGGCGAGACCGTGCGGGTGCTGATCCGCCGCGTCGGTTGGGATCAGGTGATGTTGCGTCACGGCGTGGTCGGATGGGCGGACGCGGCCTGGCTGACGGACCAGGCGGGCTATGGCAATCAAGGCGATCGCGGCGATCAGGGAAACCAGTAGGGCGCGAGACGCTACCGGCCTCGCCGTGGTTGAACCGGTCAACGCGCGGAATCTCTCGACGTGAGAAGATAACCCAATGGGGTGATGGAGTGTATCGGACGGACCGTCGGGCCGGCATATCGGCGGCGAATCCGGACGGACCACATGGAGCGCGTTCTTGAAGGCACCGGCGACCAGGGTAGTACGGACAAGCCGTGGAGAACCAGCGATACGGG